>JBARXS010000011.1:0-47204 GCA_049647465.1 Erythrobacter sp. | reverse complement strand
CAAAACCCTCATAGATCTGCGGTTTGCCCATGCCTGCGCCGCCCGTGTAATTGGTGAGCGGCATCACGCCGTCGCGCACCGGCTCCATTTCGAACCACGGAAAACTGATCTGGGGAAAGGCGCTGGTCGTAGTGCAGCCCTCCGCATGAAGCAGATCGAGGATCGCGGCGCTGTCCATGTCGCGGCCTGCAAAGACGCTGGTGCCGCCGCATGCGAGCATCGCCATGATCTGCTGCATTCCGACGACATGGAACAGCGGATTGACCGAGAGCAAGCGCTCATCCCGAGTGAACCCGCGCCGCACGCAAAAGCCCATGGCCGAGGCGGCGACCGCGCTTCCGGCTTGCAAGCAGCCTTTGGGCCGTCCGGTCGTGCCGCTGGTGTACATCATGTAGAGCGGGCGGTCTGGGGCAAGGTCGGGGAGTGCGCGCGGTGGCTGGTCCGTGGTGACGATCCGCTCGAAAGCGCCGTCCGGAGCATGCGCCTCGTCCACCGAGATGATCTCGCCCGCCTCAGCCTGTGCCAACAAGGGTTCAAAGCGCGGGTTCGCAAAGGTCATCGCGACCTCGGCATTGCTCATGATCCTGCCGATCTCGCCTGCAGCCAGCCGCCAGTTCAGCAACACCGCGATCGCGCCAATCCGCCCGCAGGCCAGCAGCGTGGTGAGATAGGGCGCACCATCTGTCAGCAGGATCGCCACTCTGTCACCGGGCGCGATGTCGTGGCCGAGCAACCACTGCGCCAATCGGTCGACCCGCTTATCCAGCTGCCCATAGGTCAGCCGCTGCGTCCCATCGACGCTTGCCTCTCGCCCGGCATACATGGTGGCATTGACGCGTAGCAGCGTATCGACCGAGAAATCCCGTGGGTGCATGGCTGTGAGGTTAGCGCCTAACCCGCACCGGCTCCATCAGCCATTTTGAGAAGTCCGGTCCAACTCCTGCCCGCATCGGCTGCACCTCTTGTTCGGCCAGGGAACCACAAAAATGCCCCTGAAAAAGAGGTTCTTATCGCAATTCGGGCAGTTCATAGACAACATCTGGCGGTTGGCGGCGACCAGGCCGAGGATCGCGATGGCAAAGGCGATGGTCGAATGGCCATAGAACCGGTCGATCACGAGGACAAACAGGATCGCAACGCCCAGCGCCCCCAGCATCCAGAGGGCGTGGCGCCGGGCGCGTTCAAATACGCTCATCCAATCCGCTCGAAGACATCCTTCGCAAAGGTGGTCAATGTATCGTCGCGCGCGCCCATGATCACAATGCGGTCGCCCGGCTCGGCCATATCGGCCATGCGCGCGCCGCAGTCTTCACGAGCGGCGATATGCTGCGCGGTGCCGCCAGCGCCATTGATCAGCGCAATAATCCGCTCGCTGCCCTCGCTGCGGTCAACTGTTCCGCCGAAATAGACGGGATCACACATGATGGTCATGTCGTCGGGATCAAGTTCGCGCGCAAACGTCTCCGCCAGTTCGGTGCCCATCTGTTTGAGCGGCCCATATCCATGCGGCTGGAAAAACGCGATCACGCGTCCCGGGGTGGCCTTCAGCGTGCGCAGTGTCGCAGCGCACTTTTCCGGATTGTGGCCGAAATCGTCGATCACGGTGATGCCGGATGCGCTGGTGCCCACCACGTCGAACCGCCGCGCCAAACCTTCAAAGCTGCGCAAGGCATAGGCGGCCTTTTGCACCTCAATGCCCGCCGCGCCCACCGCAGCAATCGCGGCCATGGCATTGGAAAGATTGTGCAGGCCCGGCATGGGCAGGATCAGCGGGAAAATCTCGCGGCTGCGATTGTCCACGACAGCGGCGCGAATGCCAAAGGCGCTTTCATCGATGGAGTCCGGATCAACCGTAATGTCTGCCTTTTGGTTGCGCACCGCGAAACTGACAACTTGCGAGGCATTTTCTAAAGCCTTCTGGCTCAGGAAAAACGCTTCCTCATCGTCATGGTTTACAACCGCGCAGCCTGCCTCGGCGATGTAATTGCCAAACAGAACGCGCAATTCCTCGATACTCTTGTGATCAAGGCTGACATTCAGCAGCACGCCGATTGTGGGCTTATAGAGCGCGATCGACCCGTCGCTCTCATCCACTTCGCTGACGAAGATATCGGGCCTGCCGATGCGCGCGCTGGGGAAGGGGTTTTGCTCGCTCGCAAAATTCTTCATCACCGCGCCGTTCATCACGGTGGGGTCATAGCCCGCCTCATGCAGGATCCATGCGATCATGCCGGTGACGGTGGATTTGCCCGACGTGCCGCCGATCGCGATGGAATACCCCGCCTGATTGAACAATTGCGAAAGCAGTTGCGCGCGACTCAATCGCAAACAGCCCAGTTCCGCCGCACGCTTCACTTCGGGGATGGTGTCCTCAACAGCGGCGGAGGCGACCAGAATCTGCTCCGCGCTCGTGATGCCGCTGCCATCTTGCGGAAACAGTTGGAAACCTGCCTGTTCCAGCCATTCGAATTTTTCAGGCGTGCGGCCCTGGTCGCGGCTGCGGTCTGAGCCAGCGACATCATGGTCCAGCCCATGAACGATCTGTGCGAGGGGGAGCATGCCCGACCCGCCAATGCCGCAGAAAAAGAAAGGGCGCCCCTCAAGGTTGGGCGCATCGAGCGGGTGATCCATGCGAATCATGGTTATTGGCTTGAAACTCAACTGACAAGCGACTTAGGTCTGTTGCCATGACAAACATTGCAATTTGCGCACCGGCAACACCGATTACCCGCGATCATGCCGCCGCTCTGGAGGAATTGGTCGCTGCCGAATTTCCGATGCACCGTGTGACGTTCCATGATCAGTGTTTTGAAAGGCAGGGGCATTTCGCGGGTGATGACCTGACGCGGCTCACCGCTTTGCTCGATTGCGCGAATGATCGTGCCTTTGATGCGGTGTGGTTTGCAAAGGGTGGCTATGGCTCGAACCGGATTGCAGAGGCGGCGGTGGTGCGCATGAATGCGGCGGCGCGCGAGAAATCCTATGTCGGCTTTTCGGATTGCGGATATCTGCTCGCCGCCTTGTACCGCGCCGGAATTGGCCAGTGCGCGCATGGCTCCATGCCGGTCAGCGCGCGGTCCGAAGGCGGGCGTCAGGCCGTGCGCAGGGTGCTCAAATGGTTTGCAGGTGACAATTCCGGGCTTGAGCCGAGCCTGGACGGGACCACGCCGGTTGCCGCGTTCAACCTTATCACGCTGGCAATGTGCGTCGGCACGTCGGTGATGCCCGACCTTTCCGGCCATGTCGTAATGGTCGAGGAAGTCAGCGAGCATCTGTATTCCATCGACCGTCTGTTTTTTCATCTTGCGGGAACATTGCCCCGGCTTGCTGGCCTGCGGCTGGGCGAGATTACGGCGGTGCCGGAAAACTATGTCGAGTTCGGGCAAACCGAGGAAGAAATCGCGAAATTCTGGTGCGCACGCGCTGGCGTGCCCTATCTCGGACGCGCAGCTGTGGGGCACACATCTGCCAACAGGGTTGTCCCCTTCGGACTTGCGAGTCCGTCAGGCGGTGCCTAGGCGCGGGATTAATTTGGATTGATCCAGGCCACCACAAAGAGGACACTATGCGCGCATTTGTATTTCCGGGGCAGGGCAGCCAAAAAGTCGGCATGGGCACTGAGTTGGCGCAGGCCAGCGCCGCCGCCCGCGCCGTGTTTGAAGAGGTGGACGAGGCGCTGTCGCAAAAGCTTTTTGCGATTATGGCCGAGGGGCCAGAGGATCAGCTGACCCTCACCGAAAACGCCCAGCCTGCGATCATGGCGAACGCGATGGCGACCTTGCGTGTGCTGGAGAGCGACTTTGGCGTTGTGCTGTCCGATACTGCCAGCGCGGTCGCCGGGCACTCTCTGGGAGAATACACTGCATTGTGTGCGGGCGGCGCGTTTGATCTGGCGACCACGGCGCGTCTGCTGAAACTGCGCGGGCAGGCGATGCAATCCGCTGTGCCAGTGGGGGAGGGCGCGATGGCGGCTTTGCTGGGCGCGGACATCGCAAAGGCGACTGCTCTTGCGGTTGCTTCTGCTGAGGGTGAAGTGTGCGAGATCGCCAACGATAACGATCCGGGTCAGGTTGTGCTGTCTGGCCATGCCGGCGCGATTGACCGCGCTATCGCTCTGGTAAAGGAGCACGGGATCAAGCGCGGTGTGAAGCTGCCGGTCTCTGCCCCGTTCCACTGTTCGCTGATGCAGCCTGCGGCAGAACGTATGGCAAGTGCGCTGCGCGATCATCCGCCTGTCGAACTATCCGTGCCGCTCTATGCCAATGTCACCGCCGCAAAAGTCACATCGGGTGAGGAAGAGCGCGCCCTGCTGGTCGAACAGGTCACAGGCCGCGTGCGCTGGCGTGAAAGCGTGATGGCGATGCGCGCCGACGGGATCGAGCATTTCGTGGAACTGGGCGGCAAGGTGCTCACCCCCATGATAGGCCGCATTGACAAGGAAGCGGCAACCACCAGCCTGATCACGATGGAAGAGCTGGAAGCCTTTGCGAAGGAGATGGCATGATGTTTTCACTTGCAGGAATGAATGCGCTGGTCACCGGCGCGAGCGGAGGGATCGGCTCGGCCATCGCGATGGCCCTCGCAAAGCAGGGCGCGCGGGTTGCGCTGTCGGGTTCCAACGGGAACAGGCTGCGCATCTTTCGCGAGCAGCTTAACAGCGAAGTGGGCTCTCCCGACCACGGCGATCACGTCGAGATCACCTGCAACCTGTCTGACAAGGTGCAGGTGGAGGAGCTGATTCCGGCGACGCTCGATACGCTGGGCGGGATCGATATCCTTGTAAACAATGCCGGCATCACGCGCGACAATCTGGCAATGCGGATGAAGGATGATGAATGGGAGCAGGTGATCGGCGTCAATCTCGAAGCTGCCTTTCGTCTGATGCGGGCCAGTGCGCGCCCGATGATGAAGCAACGCTTTGGCCGGATCATCAACATCACCAGCGTGGTGGGCGCGACGGGCAATCCGGGCCAGATGAACTATGCCGCCGCAAAAGCCGGGCTGACGGGCATGACGAAAAGCTTTGCACAGGAAGTCGCCAGCCGGGGCATCACGGCCAATTGCGTAGCTCCCGGCTTCATCCGCACCGCCATGACGGACCAGCTGCCCGATGCGCAGAAAGACGCGCTGAACGCGCGCATTCCGATGGGCAAGATGGGCGAGGGCGAGGATATCGGCGCGACCACAGCCTTTCTCGCCAGCCGTGAGGCGGGATACATCACCGGGGAGACGATCCACGTGAATGGCGGTATGGCGATGCTGGGGTAGTCACTGGGGTAGTCAGCTGGGGCAATCGACCGCGATTAAGGTCCAAAGCATGCTAAAAGACGCTCACAGGGCCCCAAGGTGCAGCTTATCCCCAGAGGAGTCCCCCTCGGGGAAACACCAAACTTGCCCGTATGCATGGCTGCGCTAAGGTTTTTGCGTGAATTTCCAAAAGCCACAGGGGCGATTCCTCTCCTGAGGTGGCAGTATCGAGAAGGTAAGGTCGAGGCTCATGAAGGCTACCATCGAACGCGCAACGCTGATGCGGTGCATGTCCCATGTTCAATCGGTGGTGGAGCGTCGCAACACGATCCCGATCCTGTCCAACGTCCTGATTGACGCGCATGAGGACGGCAGCGTCAAAGTCATGGCGACCGATCTCGACTTGCAGATCGTTGAAACGATGACGGCGTCCTCGGTTGAAACGGCGGGCGCGATCACGGTTTCCGCGCATTTGCTGAACGATATCATCCGCAAGCTTCCCGATGGCTGTCAGGTCAGCCTGGTCGCGGCGGAGAACCGGCTTGAGGTGAAGGCTGGCCGGGCAAAGTTCAAACTGCCCACACTGCCGCGCGATGACTTCCCCGTGATTGTCGAAGGCGATCTGCCGACCTCGTTCGAGCTTCCGGCCAAGCTGCTCGCCGAGATGATCGACCGTACGAAATTCGCGATCTCGACCGAGGAGACGCGGTATTATCTCAACGGTATCTTCCTGCACGTAACCGACGAAGACGAGCCGGTCTTGAAGGCGGCGGCGACCGATGGCCACCGCCTTGCCCGCTTTACGCTGGCGCGGCCTGAGGGCGCGGAAGGTATGCCCGACGTGATCGTCCCGCGCAAAGCGGTGGGCGAGATTCGCAAGCTGCTCGAAGAGGTGGACGGCAATGTTCTGATCGATCTTTCGGCGAGCAAGATCCGCTTTACCCTGAGCGGTGAGGGCGGCGTGGTGCTGACCAGCAAGCTGATCGACGGGACCTTCCCCGATTACAGCCGCGTCATCCCGACCGGCAATGACAAGCTTTTGAAGCTCGATCCCAAACTGTTCTTTGCCGGGGTAGACCGCGTTGCGACCATCGCCACGGAGAAAACCCGCGCGGTGAAGATGGCGCTGGAAAAGGACAAGGTAGTCCTTTCGGTAACCTCGCCCGACAACGGCAACGCCGCCGAGGAAGTGGAAGCAGAATACAATTCCGAAGGGTTCGAAATTGGCTTCAATGCCAATTACCTCAAGGACATCCTCAGCCAGATCGACAGCGACACGGTGGAACTGCACCTGGCTGACCCGGGCGCCCCTACGCTTATCCGCAAGGACGATGCGAGCCCCGCGCTCTATGTGCTGATGCCGATGCGGGTGTGATCATTATTTGGTGAGCATCCCCCGAAAACATCACTTTCTACCGCAGTTTTATCAAAGGCGCTGGACGGTGGATGGAGAGCTGACCGTTTTTAGGAGATTCCCCTCCGGTCTTTCTGTCTTACGCAGGGCACCGGCGGCGGTCGGTTTCGTATCTGACCTCTATTCGAACCCGTCAGACGAAGACGAAGAGCGACGTCAGCTATTGGAATCGCGCTTCTTTAAAGCCGTAGATAACGAAGCCGCGCTGGCACTTAATTACATGGAGGATGAAAAGAGTCCTCCTTCATGCCAACGAAAGCGAAGTGCATGGGCTCGGTTTCTCATGTCTCTGATGCATCGTTCGCCGGGTCGTATCAGACGCCTTCATAGGGAGGCGCATGGTGAGCGGGAGAGGATAATCGGCTCCGTGCGCGAGAATCGTCCGGAGGCACAGAACCTCAGCGATGGGCAAATTCTTGGCTCAGAAGACCTTGACATATTGTATCTTAACCTCGTCCAAGACCTTGTGAATTCAACTCATATAGGAACACACTTGGTTGGCATGACTTGGGCAATAATTTCCTTTAATTTCGGAAATCACAGTTTGTTATCTTCCGACCGTCCACTGGTTCGCAGTAGTGGAGTGCGAGGGGAAGCAGCATTTTTAATACTTCCCATCTCACCTAACGCATGTTTCGTGGCTGCTAATCATGACAAAGTGTTAGATTACTTTTCCAAACTATCTTCCAAAAATCTCTCGATGCTCATTAACAATGCAGTTGTAAAGCAAGCTGAAGAGTTTGTGATTTCGGTCGATGAAAGCCAAGCGCGGTTTATAGATAATCGTTTGCTACGCACCGAACTTTCGCGTGATAGCTTGGGCGATGTAACTTGGGCTATGACCTGAAATGAGTGGAGTCAGCGCGACGCGGGACGTCCAAATCCACGGCACGGTCATCTCGACCTATACCCGCATCGTCCAGATCACCTGCGAGGAAGCGGGGCTCAGCCATCAGACCATCGCCACGCCTGCGCACAGCCCGCAAAACCGCCATCCTTTTGGCAAGGTTCCGGTTGTCGAGGTGGATGGGCTTGAGCTGTATGAGAGCGTCGCGATCACGCAATATCTCGACAACGCGCATAATGGCGGAGCGTTGCAGCCGCGCGATCCGGCGGCGCGCGCGGTGATGGATAAATGGGTGGCGGTGGCGAACAATTACCTCTTCCCGCTGTTTGAGCGCGGGCTTGTGATGCCGTGGGTGATGCACCGGGTTTCCGGCTTTCCGCTGGACCGCGAACAGATTGACCGCGCGCTGCCCGATATCAGCCGCGCGCTTGGCTTTCTGGAGGCGGAACTTGCGCAGGATGGCGCCTGGAATTCTGCTGGCGATTTCACGCTGGCTGATGTGTTCCTTTATCCTGTCATCCGCTCGGTCCAACTCACGCCGCAGGGAGAGGCAGGCATCGCGCAATGCGATCACCTCTCCGCATGGCTGGCGCAATGCGAAAATCGTCCCTCCATCCGCGCTTCGCGGTGGGAAAGCGAGCCGTGATCGGCTAGGCCATCTCGCATAAGAATAGCCACGAGAGAGGGATGCCAACATGACCCAGACTACCCTGCAACAGGTCCACGTCCGCAAGGATGAACTCACCAACACCGCGCTGGTCGAAGCGCCCGCTGGCGAACTTGCCGATGGCGCGGTGCGGCTGAAGGTCGAGAGTTTTTCGGTCACTGCCAACAATATCACCTATGCGGTGGTGGGCGATGGGTTTGGCTATTGGAATTTCTTCCCGCCAAAAGCGGATGAACCCGACGGTTTGGGTATCGTGCCGATGTGGGGTCACGCGGTTGTTATCGAGAGTAAGAGCGACGCGATTGCCGTGGGTGAGCGGGTCTATGGCTATCTGCCGATGGGCACGCTGCTGGATGTTGTGCCGGGCAATGTGACGCCCGCCAGCTTCTCCGACATGACCGATTATCGCCAGCCGATGAGCCCGGTCTATAACAGTTACACCCGGCTGGCGGCGGACCCGGAGCATGATCCCGCGCGCGAAAAAGAGCGGATGATCTATGGCCCGCTGTTCAAGACCGGTTTTATCATTGACTACTTCATGCGCTCTGAAGATTGGTTTGGCGCGGAACAGGTCATCCTGACGAGTGCTTCGTCAAAGACGGCGATGGGCCTTGCCAGTGTGGCCAAGCAGAATTCCCCTCAGATCAAACGCATCGGGCTCACATCGCCGGGCAATGTCGATTTTGTCGAGAGCACAGGTCTTTATGATATGGTGCTGACTTATAAGGAAGTCGGCACGATGCCACTCGCTAACAGCGTCACGGTCGATTTTGCCGGGAACGCCAGCGTGCTGGCCAATTTGCATGAGCACTTTTCGGACATGCTCAAATATTCGTGCCTCGTGGGCGCTACCCATATCGAGGAACGTGGAGCCAAAAACGGAGGGGGGATGGGCGGTGCGACCGACCTTCCGGGACCGAAACCGACATTGCTGTTCGCCCCGGACCATTTTGTTGCGTACTTCAAAGAACACGGCCCCGTCGAAGGCGGCAAGATGATCGCCAAGACATGGCACGGATTCCTCGACGCGGTAGATGGCGCTGTGGAAATCGAAACGCGTAAAGGGCTGGAGGCCGCGCGCCAGACTTATCTCACGATGGTCGGTGGCAGCGTTGATCCGGCCAAGGGCATTGTGATCGAGCCTTGATGCTAGAAGGTGGTGGCCTGCTGCGGATTGCCTATGCCGCGAACATAGTCATTCTGGTGCCCGTCGTCTGGAGCATGTTCTTCAGCGGCGGGACATCGGGCGTGTTTGAGGGCAAGATTACCGATAGCGAGGGGTTGCGGTATATGGTCGCAAGTCTTTGGCTTGCCATCCTGCTCGGATCGGTCGCGGGTCTGGCTTTTCCGGCCGTTTTCGCCCCGCTTTTGCTGGTCCAGATCGTTTACAAGGCGACCTGGCTGATAAGCTGGGTTTGGCCCCATCGTGCTGATCCCGGAATTCCGTTCGGGATCAGCATGGTATTCCTCGGTATCGTGCTCATCTGGCCGGTATTGCTGTGGTTCTCCGGTGTCTGGAGAACGACCTGATCGCAGGCTAGACCTCGCTACTCACCGCATAATCAAACAGCCCGCCGAGTTGAGCCGCGTGCCGCGTTTTCATCAGCGCTGCCGTGTCGTCTTCGGTCGGGATGATGCACCAGCCGCCGCCCTTGGCGAGGGTTTCATTCAAGCCGCGTTCCAGCACTTCGGGGCCGGGTTGCGCGCGCCAGTGATCGCCGATTTCTTCGGGAGCCTGCCGCGCGCCGCCAAATCGTTCGGGCCGCGCCTGCGCCGCATTCCATATCTGTGTGTTGAGGATGCCGGGGCACAGGATCGTGACGCCAATCGCGTCTTCGGCCAGCTCTGCGGTCAGAGCTTCGCCGATGGCCGCCGTCATCTGCTTTGTGGTTGCATAGAGCGTGAACGGTCCGCTGACAGGAATGACCGAGGCTGAACTGGCGGTGATGCCGACATGACGCGAGCCAGCCCTGGCCTTCAGCGCGGGCAACCACGCCTGCGCGGTGTGCACAGGCCCCATGACGTTTACACCCATCAACCATTCGAGCGTATGCGCCTTGGCGGTGGTGACTGTATCGGCTGTCCCGACACCGGCATTGATCCACAACAGCGACGGCTCCACTCCCATCGCGATCAGCTTTTCCGCAACGCGCGTGGTCTCGGCGGCGTCGGACACATCACAGCCATGCGCGCGGGATTCCGGCCCACACAACCGCGCGGTTTCCTCAGCCTCGTAGGCGTCAATATCGAGCGCGCAGATGCGCATGCCTTTCGCGGCAAAATGCTGCGCCAGCCAGCGCCCGATCCCGCGACCGGCGCCCGTGATGACCGCCCAGTCGCCGGGCGCTGGCTTGTAGCCGCTCATTCAGCAGCCTCGGCCAGTTCTACACGCTGCGGGCCACGGATCAGGCCGCCGGGTGTTGCGCCCGTCCATTTGCCGTTTTCAAAGGTCACCGCCCCGCTCTTGATCGTGTAGACATAGCCCTCCGCCTTTTGCAACAGGCGTTTGCCACCGGCAGGCAGGTCAAAGGCGAGCCACGGGCGGCCCAGTTTCAGCGCGTCCATGTCGATCACGTTGATGTCAGCAAGATATCCAGGCGCAATCACGCCGCGATCTTCGAGGCCATAGAGTACGGCGGTGTCTCGGCATTGCCGTTTGATCGCGTTTTCGAGGCTGATCCGGTCGCCACGTTTGCGGCTTTTGACCCAGTGTTCCAGCATGAACGTGGGCGAGGCCGCATCGCAGATTGTGCCGCAATGGGCGCCGCCATCGGATAGCGAATTGACCGTGTCGTCCGCGTGCTGGAGCGGGTGCAGGAAATCGAGATTGCCGTCGGCATAATTCAGGATCGGCAGATAGATGAAGCCGGTTCCGTCATCGGCGCACAGCATGTCATAGGCGTATTCCTGCGGATCGACCCCTGCCGCCTGAGCGCGCGCATTCACGCTGGCGCTGGCATCGGGTTCGTAGTCGAAGTCGGGGTCCATCTCGTATTGCAAGGCCCACCCTTGTGTGATGACCATGACCACGCCGATAATGTCCATCGGGGCATCGGAATAGTCGTTGGCTTCGCTCAGCAATTGCTTCTTGAAAGCGGGGTCGAGCAGCTTGGCTTTCTGTTCGGCCCAGGGCAGTTCCGCGATGGTCTGCCAGCTCGGACGAAAGGCGAACGGGTTTACCGTGCCCTGCCACGCCATGATGATGCCATTTCCGCGCAGTGCGATCTGCGCGACGATGTTGGCGCCATTGTCGTTTTCCGCGCGCATGGTCTCGATCTGCTCGGCGAGCGGCATTTCCTTGGCGATGCTTTCCAGCGCTGCAAAGGTGACGGGGATGCCCGCCTCGCGGCTCAGCTTGCCCATCCATTCAAACTCGTTCCATTCACGCTGGAGGTCGCTCGCCATTTCGAACACGGCGTGCCCGCCTGCATCCTTTGCGCGGCCCATGGCGTGACCGATTGCGACGAGTTCATCGGAGGTTGCAGTGGTGCCGGGGACCAGCTCTCCATCGACGGATTTGTGCAGCACCGTGCGCGAGGTGGAAAAGCCCAGCGCTCCGGCGCGCACGCCTTCCTCGACAATGTCTGACATCGCCTTGATATCATCGGCGGTCGGCACCGCGCCCGGCTGTTCGCGGTCGCCCAGCACATAAGCGCGCACCGCACCGTGAGGCACATGCGTACCGACATCGACGGTGCGGGGCAGCTTTTCGAGCGCATCGAGATATTCGGGGAAAGTCTCCCACTCCCACGTCATCCCTTCGGCCAGCGCAGTGCCGGGAATATCCTCGACCCCTTCCATCAGGCTGATCAGCCACTCGTGGCGGTCCGGTTTGGCAGGGGCAAAGCCGACGCCGCAATTGCCCATGACGACAGTGGTGACGCCGTGCCAGCTGGACGGAGCCATTTCCTGATCCCAGGTCGCCTGACCATCATAATGCGTGTGAATGTCGACAAATCCGGGGGCGACGACCTTGCCGCTCGCGTCGATCTCGCGCGTGGCATTGCCGCTGATTGTGCCGACACCGGCGATCAGACCATCCTTGATCGCGACATCTGCGGTGTAGCCAGCTGCGCCGGTGCCATCGACCACGGTGCCGCCGCGAATGATGAGATCATACATCTTTGCCTCATGGGCCATCAAACTCTCTCCCAGTTTTTATTGACCACTGACTTATCACAGCAGGGGCGGTGCTGCTAGCATGGGCATATGACCCGGAAACCCATCCTGAAACCTACTATGAAACCCAGCGGCCCCGCGAGTTGGAACCCTGATCCGGAAAGCGGAATTGCAATCGAGTGGGTTGAGGCGAACGGGTTGACTTTCGAGGTTGCGACTGCGGGTGAGGGCGATCATCTCGCGCTGTTTCTGCATGGCTTTCCCGAACTGCACTACAGCTGGCGCGACCAGATCCCGTTGCTTGCCGCAATGGGATACCGTGTGTGGGCACCCAATCTGCGCGGCTATGGTGGCACCTCGCGGCCTGAGGGTGTGCGGGCCTTTGGGATGGACAATCTGGTGGAGGATGTCGCGGCCCTGATTGATGCCAGCGGCGCGAGCAAAGTCACCCTGTTCGCGCATGATTGGGGCGGGGCGATTGCGTGGTGCTTTGCCATTCTGGCCCCGCGCAAGCTGGAGCGGTTTGTGGTGATGAACCTGCCGCATCCCTTCGCTTTCCGGCGCGAGCTCAAAAGCTGGCGGCAATTGCGCAAGAGCTGGTATATCTATTTCTTCCAGATCCCGTGGCTGCCGGAAAAACTGCTGGGGCGCAGCGGCGCGAGGCCGATTGCCAACGTGTTTGCAAAGACCAGCTGCAACCCGCAAAACTTCGGTCCTGAAGTGCTGGCGACTTACGCCAATGCGGCGGCCCGGCCCGGTGCTTTGACAGCGATGCTGAACTATTACCGCGCGGTCGTGCGCCATGCGAACACGCTTGATCTGGGCGAGGGGACAGTGGATGTGCCCACGCTGATGATCTGGGGTGAGCAGGACGTGGCCCTCGATGTGCGCGGCACGGATGGGACGGATCGCTGGGTGCCAGACTTCACGCTTGAACGCTTGCCCGAAGCCTCGCATTGGGTTCAGCAGGATGCGCCCGGCACAGTGAACGCAATTCTGAAACAATGGTTGCCCAAGGCGTAGGCCTGACCGCCACCCAATCTCATAAGGTTTTGACGATGCCCCGTTTCGCCACTCTACTGACGTCCGCAGCCCTGATCGGCATGATCGCCACTACACAAGCGACCGCGCAGCAGCCGAATGGCGGCTTCACGCTTGATCCGCAAGGCGACCTGTCCGCCATGCTCGATTGCTTTGAGGCCGCTGGCAAAACGCTGATCTCCGCGCATCGGGGCGGGCCGTCGGCGGGTCTGCCCGAAAACGGGATCGAGACGATGGACGCGATCATGGCGGCGGTGCCTGCGATCATGGAGATCGACGTCGCGCAAAGCACTGACGGCGTGCTCTATCTGATGCATGATCGCACGATTGATCGCACCACCACCGGCACGGGGCAGACCGCCGACCTTGCATGGGACGCGATCAGGGACCTCAAATTGCGCGACGAAGCAGGCTGGGTGACACCCTATGGCGTGCCCACATTCGAGGCGGCGCTCGACTGGGCGAAGGGCAAGACCGTGCTTCAGGTCGATTTCAAGCGCACCGCCAGCTTTGAAGACGTGGTCGCGATGATCCGCGCAAAGGATATGGCCGACAGCGTCATCCTGATCGCCTATTCGCAAGATCAGGCGCAAAGGCTCCACGAACTCGCGCCCGAAATGCTGATTTCCTATTCGATCACGCAGCAGAGCGATCTGGAAGAGGTCGTCGAAGCGGGCGTTCCGGCAGACCGGATCATCGCGTTCACAGGTACACGCCTGCCGCGCCCTGATCTGTTTGGCGCGCTGGATGGCGAGGATGTGGAGGTTATCTTTGGCACGCTGGGCCGCTCGCCCAATTCCATCGACAATCTAATTGACCGCTTTGGCACGGATGAACGCTATGCCGAATTGTCGCAAGGCGGGGTCGATGTGCTCGCCACAGACCGAGGACGCGAAGCCGCCGCAGCACTCGCCGCAGCGGGGCGCCTGCCAGAGGCGGGTCAGTGCGGGGTTGCTCGTTCAGGAGGAAGCGAAGACTAGAGCTGGCGGGGGGCTCAGGCAGCCTCGGCCGTATCGCCGGTTTCATCCGCGTCGAGGTGCGCGCGGATTGCGGCGACGCTTTCATCCTTGTGGCTGAGCAGGAACAGGTGCCCGCCGCCTTCCATGACGACCAGTTCACTGTTCGGGATGAGCATTTTGAGAAACTTGCCATTCGCAAGCGGCACAATCGCGTCATCATCGCCCATCATGATGAGCGTCGGCTGTTTCAGCAGAAACGGCAGCGCAGGCGCGCTGGTCCAGCCGAGCATACAGATCAACTGGTACATATAGCCGCGCGTCGAGGGCGGTTTCAGGCGGTCCATATGGCCGCCTTTGCCTGACATCTTGCCCAGACCCTCACCATACAGCGTCTCGAAATTCTTCTGCATGAAATCGGGGTCAATATAGCGGCGCGGATTGGCCATCTTGGTAAGCGCCTTGCGCGATCCGGGCACCATCAACATGCCCGCACTCGTCGCGATCAGGACCACGCGGCGGGTGCGCCCGGCGTGCTGCATGGCAAAATGCTGCGCCATGCCGCCGCCCCAGCTGATCCCCATCACATCAACATTGCCAACGCCCATTTTGTCCAGCAGCTGCGATGCAGTCCAGCTCATCGTGAAGGGATTATAGGGCAGGGTGGGTTCGGGCGATTCGCCAATGCCGGGCATGTCAAACATGATGAAGGCGCGTTCGGGCATGGACTCTGCCAAAGGTGCCACCGCCTCGATATTTGCACCGATGCCGTTGAAGAACAGCACAGGCGGATAATCGCTGCTGGAATCCAGCCTCCACGTCGCAACCCGTAGCGTCCGGCCGGCCACCTCTTGCATGGTGACAACCGCATCCTTCATCGCTTCAGCCAATTTTCCCGTCCTTCGTCGTCGTCTTTGTTCGGCAGATAAAATGGCACAGGAGAGCTCGTCGATCCCTCGCGAGCGCTGCCTGTGCCATACCCCGGATCCCTACGGGGCGGTGACGCTGTATCAGACTTCTTCAACGACGTAGAGTCCGGGAGCCGCGTCCATCGCCGGGAAAGTCTTGTTGCCGAGAGTTTCGGGCGCTGCGATTTTCTTGCCGGACCGTTTCTGGACCCATTCCATCCAGAGCGGCCACCAGCTGCCTTTGACCTCTTCCGTGCCTTGCAACCATTCGTCAGCGGTCTCGGGCAGGGCGCCCTTTTTCTTCTGGACGAAATATTTTGCCTTGGGATTGCCCGGAGGGTTCAGGATTGCCTGCATATGGCCCGACTGGCTGAGCACATAAGTCACGTCCTTTGATCCGAACAGCTGCGTTGAGCGGTAGGTCGCCTTCCACGGGGTGATATGATCGGTGACCCCGCCCAGAATGAACATGTCCGCAGTGACTTTGGAAAGGTCAACGGCGTGATCTGCCATTTCCACTTCGCCCTGTTTGGTAAAGGCGAGCGTTTCGTACAGCGTAAGGAAATCGCCCATGAGGGTGGCCGACAGATTGGTCGCATCGGCATTCCAGAACAGCACGTCAAAGGCTGGCGGGTCCATGCCCAGCAGGTAATTGTTGATCACATAGTTCCAGATCAGATCGTTCGGGCGCAGCCATGCAAAGCCGCGCGCCAGATCATCGGCCTTGATGATGCCCGCTTTGGCCGCGCGCTGGCGGGCCAGAGCCATGCCGTTTTCGCTGACGAGGGAACCGGCCTCGATATCGGTCTGCTTGGGGTGGAGGACGCACACCATCAGGGTAAGCGTGTTGAGGATATCGTTCTTGGTCGCCGCCAGTTTTGAGGCGAGCACGCTGGCGGTTTGTCCGCCCGAGCAGCCGGCCGAGACATTGACTTTCTTGGACCCGCTGATCGCGGCGACCGCTTCAAGCGCCTCTTCGCAGGATGCAATATATTCGTTCATGCCCCACGCGCCCTGTTCCTTCGACGGGTTGCGCCAGGAAATGACGAAGGTCTGGATGCCGTTATCGACCTGCCATTTGATGATCGATTTTTCGGGGCTGAGATCGTTGATATACATCTTGTTGATCTGCGGCGGGATGGTCAGCTGCGGGATTTCGTGCACTTCGTCGGTGGTGGGCGCGTAATGGATCAGCTCCATCATTTCGGTGCGCAGCACGACCGATCCTTTGGAAGTCGCAATGTTCTCACCCAGCTTGAATGGGCGTTTGTCGACCTGGCTGACCATACCCTTGTTTTTGGTAATGTCAGTATATGCGTTTTGCAGGCCCTTTATCAGGCTGAGGCCGCCGGAATTGATGATCTGTTTTTGCGCCATCGGGTTGCCCGCCAGGGTGTTGGTCGGGGCAAGGCCATCCAGAATGATGTTGGCGATGAAATTGGCGCGGTTGCGCTCCAGCTCGTCCAGCTCCAGTTCCTCAAGCCAACCGCGCATGCACTTTTGCACGGCGAGATAATACTGTGCGCCCGCCCGGAAGAACGGGTTGAATTGCCACGCGGGATCCATGAACCGTTTGTCCTTTGGATCGGGCGAGAGATCGCTCTTGCCGGTCATTATTTTAACCATGTCCTCTGTCATCGAGCGGGCATGTTTGAATGCGCGATTGGGGTCCGATGCCGTCTCTCTCAGCAGCAAGGCGACCGCCGAGACGAAATCTTCGCGGGCCACTCCGATCAGCGGCCCCAGCGCGTTGGTTGACTGGGCTGCCTCGTTCTCAAGTCTTACGGTTTGGTCTGGCATCATCATCCCCTTTGAAAGGCTCACATCCCACCGTTTTCGCGGGCTTGCGTCCTTTTTATCTTTATTGTGCCGCGTCTTAGCGTCGGTCGTGCGAAAAGCCGGATATTGCGATACTCAAATCAACAATCCCCCCGCACGGCCCTGAAAATATGCAACGCATCTTCCCAACGTGCAAGCATCCCGCACAGTTCCGGCCCACCTTGGTGCGCTTTGCTGAAAGAATACAGCCGAACTTAACGATCCCGATTAACCGATTTGCAAAGCGTGGTCGCCCATGGCCTGTCGATGTCGAACCATGGGATCAGGAACATTGCGAACAGCCGGGATATGGCTCCGGCTGCGGGTGCCAAATCTCTTACCATTGCACGCGGGACCGCCGCGACAGCAGCGCCGCACGGTGGGGACAGCGATGGCCATCGCACCGTGATGCCGCGCAAGAATACAAGACCTGTAAAGCCGCGCACGTCCAGTCCAGCCGAACCGGAGAAACGCGCCGCACGCGACCGACGCGCGCCAGAGCGCAGCAAGCGCACCGGGATTGGCACTGATGGGGCCAGTTCGCAGGGACCAAAGCCCGAATTCCACTATTACCTCCCCGAAAACCAGAACGGCATGGCGATGTTCATGTTGCTCGCCTTTGTGATCGCGGGCGGGGTGGCGCAAACGGTGCCGCTGTATCTTCCAGTCGGTGCGGCTGCGCTTTCCATTGTGATATTCCTCTTTGGCAAGATACTTGCCAAGATTGAGCGCCGCGCGGGGATGCCGGATATTGGCCGCCATGTCCTGATGCTCGTCGGGATCATCGCGCCAATGGTGTGCGCAGGCTACGTGCTCGCTTCATGGGTTCAGGTTGGTCTTGCATGGCAGTGGGCTGTCGCGACCGTTGTGTGCATCAACGCGGCCTCTGCCGCGCTGTTCGGGCCGCGCACGGTTTCACTGTTCATCTCCAAGATATCCGTCTGGGCTTCGTTTGCGCTCATGCATCCCGTGCCGCTGACGGTGTCCGCTGTTGCCGGAGCCGCGCTTGCATTGATGCTGATCGCGCGATTTGAATGGAAGGCGGCAGAGAAACGCCGGCTGGCCAATGAAGCACGGGAACGCGTCGCTGCGCGTGCCGAAGACATTCTGCGCAGCTTTGAAGAAACAGGGCAGGGCTGGTTCTGGGAGACCGACCGGCGCGGGCTTATCAATTATATCTCGCCGTCTGCCGCGGTGGTGCTCGGCAAGACTGTTGATATGCTGCATGGCGAGCCTTTAACGGCCATTGTCGATGTCGATGCAGGTGCGGCCGATGCAGAGCGCACTCTGGCGTTTCACCTTTCGGCGCGATCCGCTTTTCGCGATATTGAGCTGCTCGCAGCAAACGAGGGCGAGGAAGAGCGTTTTTGGGCGCTGACGGGCCGCCCGGTCTATGACAGCTTCAAGAATTTCTGCGGCTTTCGCGGTCACGGCACCGATCTGACCGAGAAACGTCGCAGCGAGCAGCAGGTGACCCGTCTGGCGCATTACGATTCCCTCACCGGCCTCGCCAACCGCGTTCAGATGAGCGAAGCGCTGGAGCAGATCCTGTCGGCCCCGCGCGACCGCGATCGCGCGTGCACCATATTGATGCTCGACCTCGACCGGTTCAAGCAGGTGAACGATACTTTGGGTCACCCGGCAGGCGATGCCCTGCTGAAACAGGTGGCGCAACGTCTGGAGCGCGTGGTGGACGGAATTGGTCGCTGCGGACGGCTGGGCGGCGATGAATTTGAGGTCATCATTCCGGGGCATGGCGACCGTGCGGCGCTTGGCCAGATTTCCAAGGAAATCATCAACGCGCTCTCGCAACCCTACTCGATCGACGGTCAAAGCGTCGTGATCGGGGCTTCGGTTGGGGTGGCTCTTGCACCCGATGACGGCACCACCAGCGAAGAGTTGATCCGCAATGTCGACCTTGCCCTGTATGCGGCCAAGGATGCCGGACGGGGCGTGTACCGCTTTTATTCCAAGGATTTGCATTCTGCGGCGGAAGAACGCGCCGAACTGGAACAGGATCTGCGCGAGGCGCTGGCCACAGGCGGAATGTCCCTCCATTATCAGCCTGTCGTTTATTCCGCGAACGAGAAGATTACCGGCTTTGAAGCGCTGATGCGCTGGAACCACCCCGGACGCGGATGGATATCGCCGAAAAAGTTTATCGCGATTGCCGAGGATTCCGGCCTGATTGACCAGCTTGGCCAGTGGGCCCTGCGCACTGCATGCGCTGACCTGGCGACATGGCCTGAACCGATCCGTTGCGCCGTGAACGTATCGCCGTTGCAATTTTCAAATCCGGAATTGCCCACCATCGTGGCAAACGCGCTGGCCCATGCGAGCGTTGATCCCGCCCGGCTTGAACTGGAGATCACCGAGAGCGTCTTCCTGAACGACAGTTCGGGCACGGACGCGATGTTCAAAGCGCTCAAGCGGGTCGGCGTGCGTCTGGCGCTTGACGATTTCGGCACGGGCTATTCCTCGCTCGGCTATCTCAAGAAAGCGCCGTTCGACAAGATCAAGATCGACCAGAGCTTTGTGCGAGGCGCGACCCAAGACGGCAGCCGCAACGGCGCGATTATCTCTTCGATCAACTCGCTCGCCGAAGCGTTGAAAATGGATACGACGGCGGAAGGCGTGGAAACGCTGGACGAGCTGGAACTGGTGCGTTTGCTGGGGTGCAGCCACATTCAGGGCTATATCTATTACAAACCGATGGACTGCGAAGAGGCGACCAGGCTGGTCGAAGGCGATCTGGCAGCACAGGCGGACGGACCCAAGGCCGCTCGCGGCCCGCGTCAGGTGCTGTTGCGCCGGGTCACAGTGGTCCACCGCGATAACCACCTGACCGCCAACATCCGCAACATATCGGAAGGCGGCGCCCTCATCGAAGGGCTCTGGAATATGCCTGTTGGCAGCGCGGTTCGCCTCGCATTCTCGTCCGAAGATGTCATCGATGCACGGGTGCGCTGGTCGAGCGAGAACCGCGTTGGTGTCGCATTCCATGAACCGCTGCGTCGCCGTGCGGACGGCGCATTCTCGGTGCTGCGCGGGCGGAGTGATCGGGCAGTCTATAACCACGGCTGACCCCGTTTGGCACATGTGGTGAACAGCGCGTTAGGCATCCACGTTATCCCAATACTAACCAATCGGCTTTACCCCTGATTGAGCACGGATATCCGATCCGATGCGCATTATGGGAAAGGTGTGACGAGTTGGCTCTCAAGGGTCTTTTGTCATCAGGAAACAGATCCGCTGGCAAGGCGCGCTCAAATGGCGTTCCCGGTCTGCGGGGTTCGGGGTCTGCCATTGGCATTTCCGATACCGAAAAACTCGCGCTGCTCAATGATCTGGAACAGTCCGGCCTCAGCTGGTTCTGGTCCAGCGATGCCGATGGCATCCTCACATATCTCAGCCCCGCCATAGCCCAGCGGATCGAAGTTCCAATTGAGGAACTTATCGGACAGCCGCTCTCTGCCCTGTTCGTGCCCTCCAGCATTGACGGGCGTTCAAAGCCGCTTTCGCTGGTGCTCAACACGCATAAGCCGTTCTCCCACCTCACCGTACATGCCAAGCGCAACCCCGATGGTGCAGTGCTGCGACTAGCAGGACAGCCGATCTTTGATGGCGCGGACCGCTTTGGCGGCTTTCGGGGCACAGGTATCGACATCACCGACGATTACTATCGCGAGCAGGAAACTGAACGTCTGGCACGCTTCGATTCGCTCACGGGTCTCGCCAACCGCCACCGCATGGCGCATCTGATCGAGACGACGCTGACTGCGTTCAAGGCCGCAAAGCGCAATTGCGCAATCATGATGCTCGATCTGGACCGGTTCAAACAGGTCAATGACACGATGGGTCACGCTGCCGGTGATGAGCTTTTGAAGCAGGTCAGTGACCGGCTTCAGCGCTCGATTGACCGCGATTGCACGATTGGCCGTCTGGGAGGCGATGAATTTCAGGTGGTCCTGCCTGACATTGATGATCGCGGTGAATTGGGCGACATCGCGCAAAAAATGATCACGATGCTCAAACAGCCCTATTCGCTGGAAGAAGGGCGCTGCGTGATCGGCGCCTCTGTCGGGATTGCAATCGCGCCGCATGATGGCGTCAGCCGCGGCGAAGTGGTTCGCTCTGCCGATCTCGCGCTGTACGCCGCAAAGAACGGTGGCCGCGGCCAATACCGTTTCTACACCGCCGATCTGGAAATGGAGTCAATCTTTCGCCGCCGCCTTGGTGAAAATCTGGGAGAGGCTTTGCGCGATGATCAGCTGCTTCTCTATTTTGAACCGATCATTCATTCCGAAAGCCAGATCGTGCGGGCGCTGGAAACGCATATCTGCTGGAGCCATCCTGATCGCGGGCATATCGATGAAGAGGAATTCGCAGCAATTCTCGAAGATTCCGATCAGGTTGTCGAAGTCGGGAAATGGGCGATTGCCAAGGCATGCGACCACGCCATGCAATGGCCCGACAGCATCAGGGTCGCGGTCAACATTCCGGTTGAGCTGTTCAAGTCTGACGGCTTCGTCGAAGAGGTCGCACACGCCCTTCAATCCACCGGGTTGCACGCCGGTCGCCTGGAACTTGAGATCCGCGAAACGGTGTTCTTTGGCGACAGCGAAGAGGTGGATCGCACATTGAGCGCGCTTGCCAAGCTCGGCGTGCGCCTGACGCTGGACCAGTTTGGCAGCGGATATTCCTCGCTCGGTTATCTGCGTCGCGCCCCGTTCAACGCGATCAAGATTGACCAGAAACTGATCGAGGAGGCGACCCGTCTCGAAGCGCATGATCTGGGCCTGATCAAGGCAATCGTTGCCCTTTCCGGCGCGCTTGAGATGGACACTATTGCCAACGGCATCGATACGCCCGAAGTGCTTAAAGCGATCGCGGATTGCGGAGTGGATTTTGTGCAAGGTGCGATCTTTGCCGAACCTGTGGGCATGGAAATCGTCACTGCCGAATTGACAGGCGGGACATGGACACTGCCCCCGTCAACCGACCGGACAAAGCGTGCGCGCCGCCGCACCGTCTTTCGCAAGATACAGGTCATCCATGACGAACATTTCTATGAGGTGACCCTTCGCAACCTGTCGCGGACAGGCGCCCTGATCGAGGGGCTGGCCGATGTGCCGATGGGCACGCAATTCGTGGTCGATCTGGGCGGCGGACAACTCGCGGTCGCAACTGTGATCCGGACCAGTGGGGATTCGCAGGGCCTCGAATTCGAACAGTCCCTGATTGAGGACGGCTCGGGGGGCCTGTGCACCCGCAACCGGGTAAGCCCCTATGCTCTGGCCGCCGCCGGTGCGCCTTTGGCCGCGCTGTCCCCTGGCGATTACAAGGGCATGAAAGGCGGCGTTCTGAGCCCGGCGGGCAGCGTTCCGAAATTCGGCTATGCCAAGATGGTGCACCGCGAAGTGGCCTGAGGCCTCAACTGAAAATTCCGCAAGCAGACATCCTTCGTTCTGATGGTAACGTATACCCTGCGTGCGTCTTGCATTTTTCGCGAATGACACGGCGCTTTCCTACAGCTATCTGCGCTTGGCAATGACTGACCTATCCAAAATCCGCAATTTCTCGATCATCGCTCACATCGATCATGGCAAGTCCACTCTGGCTGACCGGTTGATCCAGTACACTGGCGGGCTGACCGAACGTGAGATGTCTGCCCAGGTCCTTGATAACATGGACATCGAGAAAGAGCGCGGCATCACTATCAAGGCGCAGACCGTGCGGCTGAACTACACCGCCAAGGATGGCGAGACGTATCAGCTCAACCTCATGGACACGCCCGGCCATGTCGACTTTGCCTATGAAGTCTCGCGCAGTCTGGCCGCGTGTGAAGGCGCGCTGTTGATCGTGGATGCGGCACAGGGCGTCGAGGCGCAGACCCTTGCCAATGTCTACCAGTCAATCGAGCACGACCATGAAATCGTCCCCGTCATCAACAAGGTCGATCTGCCCGCCGCCGAACCAGAGCGCGTCCGAACCGAGATCGAGGATATCATTGGCCTCGACGCATCCGAAGCCGTGATGACATCGGCGAAAACCGGTATCGGCATCGAAGAAGTGCTCGAAGCGGTTGTCGCGAAAATCCCCCCGCCCAAGGGCGAGCGCGAAAAGCCGCTCAAAGCCTCCCTCGTGGACTCGTGGTACGATCCCTATCTCGGCGTTGTCATCCTTGTGCGCGTGATCGAAGGCGTTCTGCACAAGGGATTGAACGTCCGCTTCATGCAGGGCGGCACACAGCACCTGATCGACCGCGTCGGTTGCTTCACCCCCAAGCGCACCGATCTCGAAGAGCTTGGCCCGGGCGAAATCGGCTTTATCACGGCGCAAATCAAAGAGGTTGAACAGGCCCGAGTGGGTGACACGATCACCACGGTCAAGAACGGCGCGACCGACGCGCTTCCCGGGTATAAGGAAGTGCAGCCCGTCGTGTTCTGCGGCCTGTTCCCTGTCGACGCTGCCGATTTCGAGAAACTGCGCGAAAGCATCAGCCGGCTGCGCCTCAACGATGCGTCTTTCAGCTTCGAAATGGAAAGCTCGGCCGCGCTCGGCTTTGGCTTCCGTTGCGGGTTCCTGGGTCTGTTGCACCTTGAAATCATTCAGGAACGCCTCAGCCGGGAATACGATCTGGACCTCATCACCACCGCGCCGTCGGTCGTATATCGCCTGCAACTCAGCAAGTCGAAGACCGAGGATGCGAAGGAGATCATGCTCCACAATCCCGCCGACTGGCCGGATATCAACCGCATCGACATGATCGAGGAGCCGTGGATCAAGGCGGTGATCTACACCCCCGACGAATATCTCGGCGCGATCCTGAAATTGTGCCAGGACCGGCGCGGCATCCAGACCGACCTCACCTATGTCGGCGGACGCGCGCAGGTGACCTATGAGCTGCCCTTGAACGAGGTTGTGTTCGACTTTTACGACCGCCTCAAGAGCATCTCACGCGGCTACGCTTCCTTTGACTATGAACAAATCGGCCTCCGCGAAGGCGATCTTGTGAAGATGAATATCCTCGTCAACGCCGAACCCGTCGATGCGCTCTCCCTGATCGTGCACGCTGGCGTCGCCGAAGAACGCGGTCGCGGCATGTGCGAGCGGCTGAAAGACCTTATCCCGCGCCACCTCTTCAAAATTCCCGTACAGGCGGCCATTGGCGGTAAGATCATCGCCCGCGAAACCATCGCTGCAATGCGCAAGGACGTGACCGCCAAGTGCTATGGCGGCGACATCAGCCGGAAGAAAAAACTGCTGGAAAAGCAGAAAAAGGGCAAGGCGAAGATGCGCGAATACGGCAATGTGAGCATCCCGCAGGAGGCGTTTATTGCGGCCTTGCGGATGGGGGAGGAGTGAACTAAAGTCCGAAGGGCGCGCCCTCTTTTGCAGTGGTTTTCCAAATCAAGTGAGCGCCGTTTCGATGTTCCCCATTTGGCAACGCCGTCACGCTAGATTCGAAAAGGGAATGGAAACTCCTCGCATTCAAGTCACACAAATAGCCCAGAATTGCTTCGAAGACTTCCGCAATATTCGTCACTTGGGTGTCGAGAAACTGGATGATGTCTCGCCGAGTGACCGGGCTGACTCCATGAGCAATTTCGATTGTCGGGGCTAGCAATGCTCCTTCCGCTTGAAGCTCATAATCATGTATCGTGACTGACTTATTCTTATCAGGGTGAATCATCGCGTGCCGATGGTTCGCCACTTCCTTCAGCGCACGCCATGCAGTCTCCCTCCATTGCTCGAACCCTTCAATGCCACCATACTTCGCGGTCATTGCAGGGTGTACCTTGGCATCCCAGGGGTCGTTTTGTGCGTCCTTCGGGTAGAAAATGGCGGTCAGTCGCTTAACGTTGATTTCAACGTCGCGAAGTCCAGCCAAACACTGCCGCACCTTCGCTTTGAGATTTGGCGTGCGTGGGACATAAGCAGCCGTAAGCTTTCTGGCTTTGCTCGCCTCTCGCATCTCTTCTTGGTAATGCCGCAAGTCGTCTGCGACTTCGACAACTGATGCCAGGGAACTTGCAGTGTCCAAGACAATAAGCAGAAGATCCTCGATTCTTATCGCCTCAGGTAGGTGCGTGCGCTCTGCCAACGCGAACGCCGCGCCCACCGTCTTTCGAACAAACAGATGTTCCACCCCAAAATTCAAATCCTTTTGCTGAATGATCGGGGGAAGGTTTGGGTTTGTCCGGTCTGGATCGATGTAATCTGCAAATACACCAGAACTCAAGCATCGCTCCGCGAGGAGAAACATCCTGTCTGCAATCACCTTCATCGTGACGATGTTTCCGCACTCTGGCGGCATCGTTGCGCTGCCCGCCCCATCCCGTGCCCGGTCGATTGGTCGAGGCTTTGGTTCGACACCTTTTCTAGTCATTGCGAGTTTCGCTTGCTAATTTCCAAATGGTCTCGCCGGGCCCGTTCGAACCCGGAAATCTCCAGCCCATCACTGTGACCGTGTTGATCACGTGAACGGCAAGTTCGGCAGCCGCTTCCCGCGTCTGTTTTAGGAACGCAGCATCCATAAGGCTGTCGAAAACCAACATCTTACGGTTCACGAATTTGACTCGTGAAGCGCCATCTTTGTTCGGGACCTGCCATGAACCATGGGAAAGCACATTGCGCAATCGGCTCGCTTCGCGAAGGTCATCGATCAACTTGTCGAAGGAATCCATCTTCAGCTTGCCATTTGCTTTGACCACTTTGGCATACGCGTCGATCTTCGCCCCGAGTGTGTCGGTCAGTGCCTTTTCCAACTGACCCAGCCAGCCTTCCAGCGCTTCCGCAATAGCTTCCTCACTGTATTCAGTCGTGGCAGAGAACGCGAAGATCGCATTGCCGAGAGTCTCTTCGAGAAACCCGAAAGTCGCAATTGTTCGACCGAGTTCTTCCCACACCTCCGGATCATGCAGGTGTGTTGGAAAATCCACGGGCAGACTTGATACATCGGCAATGTAACCGGCAGGCATGGCTTCTGCTCAAAGATAAAGGACAGCGCGACGGAGGATAGCTAAAATTGAGGTTGGCAGCTACTAACTAGTGCAATTTTATTGGGAGCTGTGATGACCTTCGGCGTCTTCATGCACAAGGATGGGTCGATCTACGACGACATTCCCGAGGTGCACTACCAGTTTCCGAAAAACTACCTCTCCCGCGCCAAGCAGATGGTCGGCGATTGGGTCGTCTATCGTGAGCCCGTAAAGCTCCCGCAGTCCAAGGGGTTTTTCGCGGTCGCGAAGGTGGAGCGGATTATAGCCGATCCAGACATTTCGGACCGCTACCGTGCCTTGATCGAACCGGGCAGCTACCTGCCGTTTGAGCCAACTGTCCCGCACAAAGTCGATGGCGAACCTGTCGAACGTGATCTGGCCAATGCACAAGCTGCCGTGCGCCCTCTCTCCAATTCCGATTTTGCCCGCATCATCGCGCTGGGCCTACCGAATGACGCTACACTCCCCCGCGTCGATCAGCCGCCGCTAGACAATGATTCAGAGAACCTTAGCCGTGAAGAGGGACCGGGAATGTCTGACTACCTCTCCTCGCTCCCTGGGGCTGTTGAGAGGGAGATAGTTCAGTCGCTCGTCAATCGCCCGTTCCGCGACCGCGCCTTCCGTCGCGCCGTTATGAACGCCTATGATGGGCGCTGCGCGGTTACAGGCTGGAAGCTGGTCAATGGGGGAGGGCGGCTTGAGGCTGAGGCAGCGCATATTCGCCCTGTCGAACATGGCGGACCGGATTCGCTCCGCAACGGGTTGGCGCTTTCGGGCACAGCGCACTGGATGTTTGATCGCGGCTTGATCTGTGTCTCCGACGATCATGACATAATGATTCATCGGAAAGTGAATAACAGAGCAGGCGTTGAAGCGATTATCAACCCAACCGGCAAGCTTATCGCTCCGGAGCGGGAGCCTGATCGCCCGCACCCCAAGTTCTTAGGTTGGCATCGCGAACATCATCTTTTTGCGGCGTAGCTAGCGCCATCACGCACCGTTCCGCGCTCGCTTCGCGATGCTGGTCTTAGTTACGCTGCCTCAATCCCATCCATCATCCTTGAGTGAGTGCCACTTCGGAAATGTCTCCGGTTCAATCACGACCGGCTTTTTCTTTGGCGGTTTGGCGGTGATCGTCACTTTGGGGCGCTTTTCCAAAGCGCGGCGGGCGGCGTCTTCGGCGGCCAGGCGTTCGTCGTCGCGGGCTTTGAAGGTCTGGTACAGCTCCCATGCGCGCCGGGTTTCAGGGGACAGACACTCCCATTCGCGCTTGCGCCGGTATTCAGCCTCCAGCCGCAGACCCTCAATCTTGGCACTGATGCTGGCGCGCACTTCCTCTGGCGAGACGCTGCGTTGTTCGGCCTCCCACTGCGCCCGCCATTCCTTTTGAGCCACCCCGCCTCCATTTTGCCGACCGCGTTGAGGGCTTCGGCCTTGCCCTCATAGAAGCGCTCGGGCGCGCGGTTTCTCAGCACGAACATGAGCAGCCGGCCATTGTAGCGCTTTCGCGTGCCGATCAGTTCGCCATAGCAATACAGCGGCTCTTCCACGCCTTTCAGCGCGCGGTCCATGGCGACGTCTTCGATGCGCTGCACGCCAAGGTCGAGCGCCTTTTCCCAGGCCTCGCGAAATTCCTCGGCACCCGGTTGGCGGCGCAGGTGATTGGCGCCGACCGTGCTCATATCGACCGCCTTGCAGGCCGACGCGACCGAGCCGGTATCCGCGAGCGCTTCGATAAAGGCGTGCTGGCGTTCGGCGCTCCAATGGCCGCTGCGGATGCGCTGGCGCGGGACGGGGGTGAAGTCGAGGATCTCGCCATGCGTCACAGGCAGGCGGATGTTGCGGGAAGCGGTGCGGCGGGTCATGGAGCAGTGCGAACCATAAAACATGCGAGTAGGAAAACGCGCCAACTTCACTTGGCGTTCAGCGGCGCGCTGGCTATACGCCTTCGTTATGACTGGAATGACCAAAACCTCGATGCGCGCGTTTCTCCTTGGCGCGGCGGCTTTTGCGACCACTGCGTGTGGTGGCGGATCGGCGAACAAGGACGTCGCTTATGTCGCGCGCGACGTCGAATCGCTCTATGCGGAGGCACAGCGCAGGCTTGATTCAGGCAACACGCTGCTTTCCGCTGCATTGTTTGACGAGGTGGAGCGTCAGCATCCCTATTCGCCATGGGCGCGCCGCGCGCAGTTGATGAGCGCGTTCAGCTATTATATCGCGCGCGATTACAACAAGGCGATCCAGAATTCGCAGCGCTTCCTTTCGATCCACCCGGGTAACAAGGATGCGCCTTACGCCTATTATCTGATCGCGCTCAGCTATTACGAGCAGATCAGCGATGTGAACCGTGACCAGAAGATCACCGAACAGGCGCGCACCGCGCTGCGCGAAGTGAACCGGCGTTTCCCGCAAAGCGAATATGCCGCCGATGCCCGGCTGAAACTTGACCTTGTGGCCGATCACCTTGCGGGCAAGGAAATGGAGATCGGGCGGTTCTATCAACGCTCTGGCCAGTGGCTGGCGGCGTCGTTCCGGTTCCGCAATGTGGTCGATACGTTTGAGACGACCAGCCACACGCCCGAGGCGCTGTATCGCCTGACAGAGACCAATCTGGCGCTGGGCATCCCCGATGAAGCAGTGAAATATACCGCCGTTCTGGGAGCGAACTATCCCGGCTCGGAATGGTATGAGCGCGCCTACAAACTGGTCGGCAAACACGCCGAGGATGTGCGCCCGACCTGATCGGTTCAATTCAATCGTATCGGCGGCGCTGGTGCTGGTGGCGGGACCATCAGTGTGGGCCGGGTCGCTTCGATTTCGTCACGCACGGTGACGCAAGTTTCACGCCAGTCATCTTTGGCTGCCTGCTCTTCAGTCAGAACACATGATCGCCCGCCAATTTCCTCTGGAACGGTGACGCCGTCTTTCACGACAAAGGTGAGTGATCGCGAACCACGAAAATTGGCTGGCCAGACCGGAGCGTTCCGGGTGAGTGCGAAACGCCCCTGTGCGTCCCGCTTCAGCGTGCCATCAACGATCATTTGCGCGATGCCATAGTCGCCTGGCAGAATGTCGTACACGCCAACCGGCTGAGTGCTGACCACGTCCGCAGGATCGATGTCTGCCACATCTTTCAGGACTTCGCGGGCTGCCTCTTTCCATGCCTCAGGATCGTTTTCGTCAGGTTTGGGTCGCTTTGGATAGTCGGCTTTCGTCACACCACCGGACGGCAGCGTCGCACTGGCCACTCTGAATTCGCCGACAAATCTGTCCATTTCACGCCCGGTAATGACCATCGCCAGACGGTTTGCGGCCTCGGGATAGCGCTCCTCCCAGTTCGAGCTTCCGCGCAGGCAATACGCGTTGCCAACTGTAAAGCGGTCCTTGTCGATGCCGATGGCTCCGGCAGCAGAGGGCAGCGGATCGCGCTGATAGCTTGGCTTGGCACGGGCTGCGTCTGCCAGTGCGCCCGTCGTCACAATGCTTGACGCATAGGCCTGCTCAACCCTTTTCGTCACGCCCGAAAAACGCCAGATCATCGCGTCACGTGAGCCGAGCAAGAGATAGAGCGGCGTCTCGCCATCTTCGATGACTACGTCCACTATGCCGGTTTTCTGGTCCTTGCCGCCGACAAAGACATTCGAAACCACACCCCCGGTTGCGGCGCCGAGCGAGACCAGTTCAGCCTGATCGCTCGCAGCCGGAAACGCGCAGCCCAACTTGGATAAGCGTTGCCGGTCGCGCGCGCTTTGCCTCAGAGCCTCGAGCAGATCAGCCTCATCCTTGTCGATCAGGCCGTTTTCATCCGGGTCAAAGCGGTCGAAGACGGCACCCGCCATGCTGAGCACTTCCTTGATCGTGACCCGTCCATCCCCGTTGGGATCAAGCTTGAGCAGGTCTTCCGAGCGCCCAGAACCGTATCCCCTGTCATCATCAATCGACATCAGCGCTTCCTCGATGGTGGCAACGCCATCGCTATTGCGATCATACCGTTCCATCGAATAGTCTGCCTGCCGCTCGCGATCTTCGGAGGTTTGACCACGAACATTCTCCAGAATCTCCTGGCGCGTGACTTTCAGATCGCCATCAAAGTCGAACCGCAACAGCCCGCTCACAGCAGAGGCCCTCATGGATGCAGCTTGCTCCAGCTTTTCCCGCTCTATGTCTTCGCGATCCAGACCATCACCGTCCCGGTCCGCGCTTCTGAATGGGCGTGCGACAGAGGCCAGGTAGTTTTCGCGCGCTGTCCCTGAATAAAGTGAGTTCAGAAACACCTCGTCAATCTCGTCAGCGGAGGCGGGAAGGGCTTCCTTGGCTGCGGGCTGCGCGAGGGCGACGCTGGCCAGAACACAGGCCGAACCGCTCAAAAGAGCCGACATAAGCCGAATGCGCTTCGATTGTCTCAGGGGCCGCATTATTCCTTCTTTCGAGTTGTTTACGCGAATTTGCCAAGCCTAGCCTGTCTGGCGGGGAGCACCAGATTTTTCATCCCGGCATACCCCAATGCAACCTCGCCGACCGCCGTGAAAACACCGGGCAGGGTGACAATGACAGCTACACGCGGAAAACCGCCTTTTGCCTGCGTGACGCGGATAGCGAGAGCCGCTATCGAGGATCACAGAATGCTAACCCGACTTTCCATCCGCAATATCGTCTTGATCGAAGCGCTGGACCTCGATTTCGCGCGCGGTCTTGGCGTGCTGACGGGGGAGACGGGGGCAGGCAAGTCGATCCTGCTGGATGCGCTGGGGCTGATCCTCGGGGATCGGGCAGAGACGGCGCTGGTGCGCGCAGGAGAGCCCAAGGCGAGCGTGACCGCCAGCTTTGAATTCGAAACAATGCCTTCGCTGATTACCGAGGCGCTGGACGATGCCGATATCGAGATTGAGCCGGGCGAACCGCTGCTCATTCGGCGTCAGGTTAAGGCAAACGGTGGATCAAAAGCGTTTGTGAACGATCAACACGCCAGCGTGGCGCTGTTGCGCGAACTCGCGCCTGCACTGGTCGAGCTGCACGGCCAGCATGATGATCGCGGTCTGGTCAATCCACGCGGGCATATGGCGTTGCTGGATCGCTATGCGGGCACGGACCTGTCAGGCCTCACCGCGAAATGGCGCAACTGGGCCAGGGCCGAGGCGCAATTATCCGAAGCGCGCGCAGAAGTGGAGCAGGCCAAGGCGGATCAGGATCTGCTGATCGCCCATCTGGATGAACTCACCTCGCTTGAGCCGGTGGCAGGAGAGGAAGAGCGCCTCGCAGCGGCGCGCTCTGACATGCAAAAGGGCGAGCGGCTTTCGGGCGAACTCGAAGAATTGCGCCACATCTGGGAGGGCTCGGATTCGCCGCTCGCCTCGCTCCGGGTGGCCGCGCGCAAGCTGGACCGGATTGCCGGGGAACACCCGCTATTGACCGAGGCTCTGGGCGCGCTCGACCGGGCCGTGATCGAAGCGGGCGAGGCGGAGGAGAAACTCGAATCCGCCGCAATGGCTCTGGTGCATGATCCCAAGGCGCTGGACGAGGCGGAGACACGCCTGTTTGAGCTGCGCGCGCTGGCCCGCAAACATCGCTGCGAAGTGGATGCGCTGCCCGATCTGATGCAAGATATGCGCCGCCAGTTGGACGCGATTGAAGGGGGCGAGGCGCAGCTGGGCGCGCTGAAGGTGGCCGCGCGGGAAGGGCGTGAAGCCTACGTCAAAGCCGCCGAAAAGGCTCATGAGGCGCGCGTCAAGGCGGCCAAGCGGCTCGATAAAGCGGTTGCGGCAGAACTCGCCCCGCTCAAACTGGATGCCGCGCGCTTTCTCACCAGCGTCGACGTCTTGCCCGAGGAGAAATGGGGCACTTCGGGCATGGATGCGGTGGAGTTTCTGATCTCGACCAACCCGGGCTCCGACTTTGCGCCTTTGAACAAGATCGCATCGGGCGGGGAACTGTCGCGCTTCATCCTCGCGCTGAAAGTCGCGCTGGCTGAGCAGGGTGGGGCAGGCACCATCATCTTTGACGAGATTGACCGCGGCGTTGGCGGTGCGGTGGCCAGCGCCATCGGAGAGCGGCTGGCCCGCCTTGCCGAGGCCGAGGGACAATTGCTCGCGGTCACCCACTCACCGCAAGTCGCCGCGCGCGGCGGACTGCACTATCTGATCGCCAAATCGTCGAGCGGCACAGTCACCAGGACCGGCGTCGTTGAACTGGATGCCAGCGGACGGCAGGAAGAGATCGCCCGCATGCTGTCAGGCGCTGAAATCACCAGCGAAGCCCGCGCGCAGGCGGATCGTTTGCTGGAGGGTGTGTGATGGAAGTTTTTGGCGGATTAATTGTCTCTTTGATGCTCATGGTGCTGCTCGCCGGGCTCGGCCTTGCGACCTTGGCCGCGCTGGCGTTGATGATGGTGCTGGGCCTGCTCACAGAGATGAGCTTTCGCCGGATATTCTTTGTCTCCTTCGCAATGGGGCTGATCGCGCCCATCGTGCTGGCCGGGGCGACTTATGCCGCTTTTGAGGACGGTTCGCTGGAGCGAGACCTGCGCGCTGAACTGGGCGAGGTTATCACGCTGCCTGATGATGTGGGCGGCACCTGGGGTGACACGCTGACAGAGCTTCAGGACATCCAGCGCGAAGTCGAGCAAGGCGATATTACCGAGGATGAGGCGGAAGCCCGCGTGAAAGAGCTGTTCACCGGCGACAACGGCGTGCCGCTGGACCTTGAAGATCTCGTGAATGCGGACGCGGACGAAGCGGTCGCGATCGAGGGCAGTTGAGGTTGTTGGGTGTGAGTGAACTCTCCGAAGCCGAAGCTGCCAACGAACTGATGCGTCTTGCGCGGGCAATCGCGAAGCATGACAAACTGTATCATGCGCAGGACAATCCTGAGATCACCGATCAGGAATATGACGCGCTGGTCCGTCGCAATGCGGAGCTGGAGGAGGCGTTTCCGCACCTCGTCCGCGATGACAGCCCTTCGCGCAATGTCGGGCACGCTATCGCTGCCTCGCCGCTGAGCAAGGTGACGCACGAGGTTCGCATGATGAGCCTCGATAATGCTTTCAACCCGGAGGAAGTGGGCGAATGGGCCGCGCGGATGCGGCGGTTTCTCAGCCTTTCCGATGATGTGCCGCTGGCCTTTACCGCCGAGGACAAAATTGATGGACTGTCCTGCTCCCTGCGGTACGAGCACGGCAAGCTGGTGCGCGCGGCCACGCGCGGCGATGGGCAGGTGGGTGAGGATGTGACGCCCAATGTCGCGCATATCCCGGACATTCCGCAAGTGCTGCCTGACGGCGTCCCCGAAGTCTTTGAAGTGCGCGGCGAGGTCTATATGGAGCGCGCCGCCTTTGCTGCGCTCAATGAAAAGGCGGATGCGGAAGATACCAAGCGCTTCGCCAATCCGCGCAACGCGGCCGCCGGATCTTTGCGGCAGAAGGATGCGAGCGTCACGGCGCAGCGGCCTCTGCGGTTCTGGGCCCATGGCTGGGGAGCCGCATCCGATGTGCCCGGGGCGACGCAGGCTGAGGTGGTTGAAGCCTTGCGCGAGTGGGGTTTCCCGATCTCGCCCCTGTTCACGCGGGTCGAGACGGTCGAAGGGTTGATCGCGCATTACCATACTATCGCCGCCGCGCGCGCCGATCTGCCGTATGAGATCGACGGTGTCGTCTACAAAGTGGACCGGCTCGATTATCAGCAGCGCCTCGGCTTTGTGGCGAAAGCGCCGCGCTGGGCATTGGCGCATAAATTCCCGGCAGAGCGCGCGCAGACGACGCTTGAGGCGATCGACATTCAGGTCGGGCGCACAGGTAAGCTGACGCCGGTGGGCAGGCTTGCGCCGGTGCTGGTCGGCGGGGTGACGGTTACCAATGTCACGCTCCACAATCGCGACGAGATCGAGCGGCTGGGCGTTCGGCCGGGTGATCGCATCGTGGTCCAGCGCGCGGGCGATGTGATCCCGCAAGTGGTCGAGAATATGAGCCGCGACGAAACGCGCGAACCGTTCGCCTTTCCCGATCATTGTCCGGAATGCGGGAGCGAGGCCGTGGCAGAGGAAGGCGAGGTCGATGTACGCTGCACAGGCGGTCTCATCTGTCCGGCGCAACGCACGCAAAGGCTTGAGCATTTTGTCAGTCGCAAGGCGCTCGATATTGACGGGTTCGGGTCCAAAACCATCGCGCAGTTCTTTGCGCTCGGGTGGCTTGAGAGCCCGGCGGATATCTACCGCCTGAAGGACCGTGAGGCCGATATTCTCGCGCTGGACGGGTGGCAGGACAAGTCTGTGGAAAACCTGTTGGCCGCTGTGGAGAACAAGCGCGCGCCCGATGCCGCTCGCCTGCTGTTCGGCCTTGGCATTCGCCATGTTGGTGAAGTCACCGCGCGCGACCTGATGAAGGCGCAGGGCACTTTGCCCAACTTGCGCGCCGCGGCGGAGGCCTTCCACGCATATCGCTCCGAACACCCGCGCGGGGAGGAGGAAAAGGCGTCCCCGTTCAAGAACCGGATGGACGAGGCAGCGAAAGACCTGCTCGGCGTCAGTGATGGCGTGGGCGCAACGGTGGCGCATTCGCTGGCCGATTTCTTCCACGAACCGCACAATGTGAAAGTGTGGGAGGATTTACTTTCCGAGGTCGAACCGCCTGTTTACAAAGTAGAAACCATGGATAGTCCAGTAGCGGGCAAGACAGTCGTCTTCACCGGTAAGCTGGAAACGATGAGCCGGGACGAAGCGAAAGCGCAGGCCGAACGGCTCGGGGCAAAGGCTGCCGGATCAGTAAGTGCGAAAACCGACTTGCTGGTGGCGGGGCCGGGGGCGGGCTCCAAATTGAAGAAGGCGGCAGACCTCGGCATCGAAGTGATTGACGAGGCAGGCTGGGCGGCAATTGTCGCACAAGCGGGGTAAGGACCGGACCAATGGCGGGCGCGATACGCAATTTCTTCAGAACTTTGCGCCGCGATCTTGAAGCGCCGCGTGAAGTGCGCCGCTTCGGCAGCGGGTGGTTCGCCGGCTTTTTCGCGCTGCTGCTGGCGATCAGCGGGTTGTTGATGGTCACCGCGCTGCGTTTCCCCGCATGGTTTGCGACGCCCGAACTCGAAGTGGTCAAGGAATGGGGCAGCTTTCGCGCGGCGGTCCATATCATCCTGCTCACCAGCTATGCCCTGTCCCTGCTCAGCCTGCTGCTGCGCCCGCGCAAGGCGCTGGGCTTCTTTGCGCTGATGATCGGCTTGGGCGCGGCGTTGATGGGCGGGGCCAATGTGCAACCGGAGGAGACGCGCAGCTGGGGGATGTTCTTTGGGCTGGATTTCTTCGTGGTGAACCTGCTGGCGACAGGCTTTATGTACGCGCCGCTGGAACGCCTGAAGCCTCACAAGCGCGAACAGCGCCTGTTCCGTCCCGAATGGCGCGAAGACCTGTTCTACTTCCTCATCAGTTCGATGTTTGTGCAGCTGCTGGGTTTCCTCGCGCTCGCGCCGTCAACGATCATTAACGAGAATACGAGCAGCTGGGATGCCTTCCGCGCGGGTGTTGCCAGCCTGCCGTGGATCGTACAATTCGTGGTCGTGCTGGTCGCATCGGACATGGTGCAATACTGGTTCCACCGCCTGTTCCACAAAGTGCCGTTTTTGTGGGGCTTCCATGCGGTCCATCACTCTGCGCAATCGATGGACTGGCTGGCGGGGAGCCGGATGCACTTTATCGAGATCATCCTGTTGCGGGGCATCACCTCGCTGCCGCTGTTCACCCTCGGGTTCAGCCCGTCAGTGATGCAGGCCTATCTCGGCTTTGTGTATGTGTGGTCTTCGATGCTGCACGCCAATATCGGCGGTAATCTGAACATGCTGGGGCATTATGTGGCGACGCCGCGCTTTCACCACTGGCATCACGGGCTGGAGGATGAGGCGTTTGACGTGAACTTCGCGATCCACTTCCCCTGGATCGACAAGCTGTTCGGCACATTTCACCTGCCAAAGAACCGCTGGCCTGAGAATTACGGCATCCCCGAGGAAGTGCCGCGCTCCTATGGCGGCCAATTCCTGTATCCATGGACGCGCACGGGCAAGAAGACGAATGGTGATGCGGGTCAGGAGCCGGCGGAGTGACCCTCCACGACCTCCACCCGCAAGCATTGCGCATTGCAGATGCCCTGCGTGCGCGCGGTGAAACGGTTGCTGTCGCTGATGGTGCGACGGGCGGGTTGGTCATGGCGAGCCTGCTGACGGTGCCTGGCGCGCTGGAGTTCTTTGTTGGCGGCGGGGTGGTCTATTCTTTCAAGGCGCGCGATGCCCTGTTTGACCTGCCAAAGGACACCTACAAGGGCATGCGTTCCGCGACCGAGAAATACGCTCTGTTGCAAGCACGCGCTATTCGTGACCGCCTCGGCGCAGACTGGGGCCTCGCTGAAAGCGGGTCTGCGGGGGCAAGCAAGCATCCAATGGGTGTGGCCTCGGGACGCAGCGTGGCCGCTGTGGTCGGGCCGGATGGCGAGCGTGTGTCCGTTATCGAGACACGCAGCGATGATCGCATCGCCAATATGGAGGCCTTCACGCGCAACGCGTTGAGCCTGATGGAACATGCGTTAAACAGTTCCGCCGATGCCTAGTCATTCGGCATGATGTAAATCTCGCGCACGGATGCCGTTTTTGGCTGGTCGAGAGCAAAAAGCACCGCATTCGCCACATCTTCCGGTTGTATCTTGGTCGGCTTTGGCTCGTCGAAGAATGCGGTGTCGACCATTCCGGGTGCAATCACAGTGGCACGACCGCCCCATTCGCGCATTTCTTCGGCAAGGTTCTCGCCAAATCCGTGCACGAAGTGTTTGGTCGCCGAATAGACTGAGCCCTTGAACGTATCGCGTCCCGCCTTCGAACCCGTGACGATAAAGTGTCCTTTGGTCTTTTTCAGGTGCGGGATTGCCAGCTTTGCAGCGTAGAGAACGCCGAGAATATTCACATGAATCATATCGTGCCATTGCTGCGGATCACCGTTTTCAACGCCAGCCTTTTCAACGCCCATCCCTGCATTGGCGTAGATTGCATCGATTCCGCCAAACTTCTCTGCGGTCTTCGAGAGAGCCTCATCCAGCTCATTCAGATTGGTGACATCGCATGTGATCGGAAGGGCGGCATCACCAATGTCGGCCGCCAGTTTCTCGATCTTGTCCTGCGATCTGGCGAGCAGGGCTACATTCCATCCCGCTGCAGCGGCCGCCTTGGCAGTTGCTGCGCCGATTCCGCTTGAGGCACCTGTGATTACGAGGGTCTTGGCCATGAGATTGGGTTCCTTGATCTGATTGGCTGATACCTAACCAAGCCCGAATGGAAGCGACTGTTCCAAAAAAGATGCCCCGGATCACTCTGCGGGCGGCACCCAATGCATCACGCCGCCTGCCATCGGCGTCCACCATCCGGTCTTCACGCCTGCCTTGGCCAGTTGATCGGCGGTCCACTGGTTGCAAGTGCTGCCAAGATGATAGGTGCCAAGGGCATCGTAGAACACGTCGCGATCGCCGTATCCCGGCATCAGAGTGGAAGCGTGATCGGGCACCAATTGCCGCTCGATTGCGTCCGTCAGTCGACGATATTGTGCGGGCCGCAGATGCAGGACGCGGAAAGTGTCGGACGGGGCGGGGCGTACATAATGCGCGATATGCACGATGCCGTCGCCACCGGTCAGTGCTCCGATGGCGGTGACCGGGTTCAGGTCGCTCCAGCTTGGTGTTTCGAGGAAGAAGGCGCGCTCGCCCCAGCTGACCGAGACGTGGGTATATCCGCGATCATTTCGCGGCAAGTCTGTGAGCGGGAACAGCGCGAGCCAGTCCTTGTGTGCGTTGCGATTGGGCATCACGATTTCGGTGTGAACGCCATTGGTGCCGATCATGATCGGAATCGTCGCTTCGGCCTGCGGATCGGGCTCGACCCAATCGGCGTTGCGCGGGATCAGCGCGCCAATCCATGCGCTCAGGAAAAAAGCGAGTGTAAGGGCGGCCAGCGCAAGGCCCACGCCTCTCACTGCGCCCCAAATGAAAGAGCGCCACACGTCCGCGCGCCGCGTCTTAACCGCCATGCCAGCCAAGCCGCGCGCGATCGCGCCCTGTGATGCGCCGCCGCAGCCACAGGATCGCCCAGTCGCCGCGCTGGATGCGGTGGCGCAGCATAAAGCCCGCCTTGATGTAGGCAGAGCGCACCGCAGCCTCCTGCTCGCCCGCCAGCAATCCGGCGAGCAGCAAATCGCCGCGCGGGGTAACGGACCTCGCGAAATCGTGCGCCAGTGCCACCAGCGGCCCAGCCAGAATATTCGCCATCAACAGGTCATAGGGGCCGCGCAGTTTCAGCAGCGGGTCCGCCATTCCGTCAGCGATCACCATCGTCATTTCACCGGCCTTTGCGCCCATGGTAAACCCGTTCATTGCCGCATTGTCCTCGACAACTTCGACGCACACCGCGTCAATGTCAGAGGCGGTCGATGTCGCACCCGGCCACAGGCGCATGGCCGCAAAGCCAAGCAGGCCGGTGCCTGTACCGATATCGGCGATCCGGCGTGCGGCGATGCCCTGACGCTTCATCAGGCCCAGCATTTCAAGGCATCCCGCGGTTGTCTCATGCTGGCCCGTGCCAAAGGCCTGCGCTGCGGGAATAACGAAGTCGATGGCGTCCGGTTTGGGCGGGAAATCGGGCGTGTGGACATGGAACGGTCCCGCGCTGATCGGTTGTGCGCCCTGCTGGCTGAGCGTGAGCCAGTCTTCTTCGGGCAGCTTTTCAGCCGTGATCTTCGGGACCTCGTCTGCGAACAGCCCCGCAATCGCAGCGACCTCAGTCTTGCCTGGTTTGCGCGGATACCACCCTTCCAGCACCCATTCCTGGGGCCGATCTTCAGCCACCTCGCGGCCCGCAATAACGAGATCAAAGTCCCATTCATCCAGCGCATCGTGCACCAGCAAGGCGGCTTGCACGGTGCGCTTTGGTGCGAAGGCGGTGAGTTTGTAGGTGGTCATGTACGGCGCTCTACAGGCGGTCTTATCGCGGCGAAAGCCTCACCGCACGAAGCTGGCTCCGTTTGCGTCGATCACCGCGCCAGTCATGCTGGCCGGCGCATCGAGAGCGCAGAACTCGATGACTCTGGCGATTTCCTCCGGTTGAGCCACGCGGCCCAGCGGGATGTCGGCCAACAGAGATGCGCCGCCGCGCGTTTCCAGATAGTCACCCGCCATCGCGGTGTCAGTGAAGCCCGGAGTGATAGCGAAGCTCAAGATCCCCTCGCTCGCAAATGCGCGGGCGATTGTCTTGTGCATGGCGATCATGCCGCCTTTGGCTGCGGCATAGTGCCAGTGCGCAGGACTGTCTCCGCGATAGGCTGCGCGGCTGGCGACATGCACAATGCGTCCTGAACAGCCGCGTTTCTGCCAGTGGCGGACGGCCAGACGCGAAAGCTGCGCGGCTGATGTAAGGTTGATGCGCAAGGTGTCCTCCCACGCATCCAGCCATTCAATGTCCGAGCGATCAATCCGGTTGGGCTCGAACAGCCCGGCATTGTTCACCAGCACATCAATCTCGCCGTCCGCCCGCTCCAGCGCCGCTTCCCAAAGCTGATGCGCCGCCAGAGGATCGCGGAAGTCGGCCGCAATGCTGATGTTTTCGGGTGTATCGGTCCCGGTATTGCGGGTCTGGTGCCCGATGACGGCATGCCCGCGCGCAGCCAATGCGGTGTGGGTTGCGGCACCGATCCCGCGGCTCGATCCGGTGAGTAGAATGAAACTCATGCAAGCTTCTATCCAAAACTTTGCAAGAAGAGTCGAGCGTATCGCGCTTGCAGTGCGCGATGGGGGCGCTAAACGGGACCTTCGGGATATTAAGGAAATAACGGGCAATCATGGCACAAAGACCACTTTCACCGCACCTCCAGATATGGCGGTGGGGGCCGCACATGCTGGTATCAATCCTGCACCGCGCAACCGGAGACGGCATGGCCCTGGTGGGCCTCGGCATTCTTGTCTGGTGGCTGGGAGCCATGGGCAGCGGCCCTGCGGCTTACGAAACTTTCGTCTGGGCGATGACGACGCCGGTCGGCTATGTTGTGATGGTTGGCCTATCATGGGCTTTCTTCACCCACATGATGAGCGGCCTGCGCCATTTCGTGCTGGATATCGGCGCGGGGTATGAACTGGATACCAACCGGCTGTGGTCGATGCTGTCGCCGATCATCGCGATCGTCCTGACCGTTGCGGTCTGGGGCTTTATTCTGGTTCGCGGCGGAGGGGCTGTCTGATGGGTAACGGCACTTCAATCGGCCGCGTGCGCGGACTTGGCGCAAGCCATGAGGGCGCGCATCACTGGCTGACGCATCGCTTTACCGCGATCAGCAACCTGATCCTGATGAGCTGGTTCATTTTCAGCCTGCTGCTGCTGGGCGATTATTCGTATGAAAACGTGACCGGGTGGATCTCCCAGCCGCTTTCCGCCGTAGCTATGATACTGCTGGTCGCCAGCCTCTTCATGCATGCCCGCATGGGTCTGCAAGTCCTGGTTGAGGATTATGTCCACAACCCAGGGTCCAAATTCGCAGCGCTTACCGCGCTCAACATTGCCGCCTTCGGAGGCGGTGCTTTCGCGATCTTCAGTGTCGCGCGTCTAGCTTTCGGAGTTCAAATTTAATGGCAACCGCCCCTGCAAACGATGCCGGCCCCAAGTTGACCGGTGCCTACAAGATCATTGACCACATGTATGACGTGGTTGTGGTGGGTGCGGGCGGCTCTGGCCTGCGTGCAACCATGGGCGCGGCGGAAGCGGGCCTGAAAACGGCGAACATCTCAAAGGTTTTCCCCACCCGCTCCCACACTGTGGCGGCGCAGGGCGGTATCGCAGCCAGCCTGGGCAACAACACGCCCGATCACTGGACCTGGCACATGTATGACACCGTGAAAGGGTCAGACTGGCTGGGCGATCAGGACGCGATTGAATATCTCGCGCGCGAAGCCCCCCAAGCAGTTTACGAGCTGGAACATGCGGGCGTTCCGTTTAGCCGCAATGAGGACGGCACGATTTATCAGCGTCCCTTCGGCGGCCACATGCAGAACATGGGCGCAGGCCCGCCCGTGCAGCGCACCTGCGCCGCGGCTGACCGCACTGGCCACGCCATGCTCCACGCCCTGTATCAGCAGAGCCTGAAATATGACGCGGACTTCTTCATCGAATATTTCGCGCTCGACCTCATCATGTCCGATGTCGGCGGTGAGAAGAAGTGCGTTGGCGTGATGGCAATGTGCCTTGATGATGGCACAATCCACCGGTTTCGTGCGCAGTCTGTCGTTCTGGCAACCGGCGGTTATGGCCGTTGCTATTACACCGCGACCTCCGCCCACACCTGCACCGGCGATGGCGGCGGCATGGTCTTGCGCGCTGGGCTGCCATTGCAAGACATGGAATTCGTGCAGTTTCACCCGACCGGCATTTACGGCGCGGGCGTGCTCATCACCGAAGGCGCACGCGGGGAGGGTGGCTATCTTACCAACTCCGAAGGCGAGCGTTTCATGGAGCGCTATGCTCCCTCGGCAAAAGATCTGGCGAGCCGCGACGTTGTCAGCCGATCCATGGCGCTGGAAATGCGCGAAGGACGCGGCGTGGGCGAGGATGGCGATCATATCCACCTGCACCTTGATCACATTGATCCCAAGGTTCTGGGCGAGCGCCTGCCGGGCATCACCGAAAGCGGCAAGATCTTCGCAGGCGTCGATCTGACCCGCGAGGCTCTGCCGGTGACGCCGACGGTCCATTACAATATGGGCGGCATCCCCTGTAACTATCACGGGCAGGTTGTGACACTTGGCCCCGATGGTGATCCCGATCACGTCATTCCCGGGCTGTATGCCGTGGGCGAGGCGGCCTGTGTCAGCGTCCATGGCGCGAACCGGCTTGGCTCAAACTCGCTGATCGACCTCGTGGTGTTTGGCCGCGCAACCGGCCTGCACCTTAAGGAAAACACTGTCGCAGGCGCGGCTCAGGCCGAACTGCCCAAAGACAGCGCCGATCTGGCACTGGGTCGTCTCGATCACTTCCGTTACGCCGAGGGTGGCTCACCCACCTCGCAAATCCGCGCTGAAATGCAGAAGGCGATGCAGAAGCATTGCGCCGTGTTCCGCGATCAGGAGCTGATGGACGAAGGTGTGCAGAAGCTGGCCGACCAGAACAAGCGGATGGAGGACATCCACGTCACTGACAAGTCGCTGATCTGGAACAGCGATCTGATTGAGACGCTGGAGCTAGATAACCTGATGGCTCAGGCCAATGTCACCATGGCATCGGCGGCAAACCGCAAGGAAAGCCGCGGCGCCCATGCGCACGAAGATTTCCCCGACCGCAACGATGCGGAATGGATGAAGCACTCGATCGCATGGTTTGACGGCTGGGGCGGACGCGGCAGCAACATCCGCCTGGATTACCGCCCGGTCCACGAATACACGCTGACCGAAGACGCGGAGTATATCGAGCCAAAAGCGCGGGTTTATTGAGGTAATTTGGAAAATAGACCTTGGCCACGATCACCAAGACACAGATTGCCACGGTCTATGATTGCGCACTGCTTTGGCTTGATGGACCAGCGGGAAGCAGGTTAACCAATCGCGCTGCACAGAACAGAGCAGTCGAGCAGTGCGGGATCAGTTCCGGTTCTGCAGCCGATCTCTTGCGAGCAATTTAAGCTTTGCGAAAGGGTGAAGTATTCAAGCGCACCCTCAGTAACCTTGCTGCTGATACTTTGCTTTCCGCGAGTCGGACCAGCCACGGTGATAAGGCTCTGGCGACTGCAATTGACGCCTGCGATCTGCACGTCAGCTATTACGAAGGGCTCGGTAAGTCGAAACGACCGGGTCTGAGAGCTGTGATTGATCGATGGCGAGAGCGCGCTCCCAAGGCAATTCAGGGTATCGAGACCTTCGAAGACTATAGAAACGACCTAGAGCAGCGTGTGAAAAAGGCGAATTCGTTATCCGCAGAAAAAAGAAAGGCATCGCTTCCCAAGTCCGGCCATAAGCCGGCATTTTATAGTGTCTCTACAACTGTTTACCACCGGAGCGCAGCGGTGGTGGCTGAGACTTTGGAGCGCGCCAAAGGACGTTGCGAAAATTGCGGTCGTGATGCGCCATTTATTAGGGCAAAAGATGGCACGCCCTACCTGGAAATCCATCACAAAACCCCCCTTGCCGAACATGGCGACGACACCCTAGCAAACGCGATTGCGCTTTGTCCCAACTGCCATCGTATGACGCATTTCGGGTAAGGGTGTAGCATGATCCGCGTTGCGATCATTGGCGGGTATGGCAATTTCGGTGGCTACGTTGCGCGCACTCTGGCGGATCAGACGAACATCCAGTTGATCATCGCGGGGCGCAGGGCGGCCAAGGCGCGCAGCTTTGCCGCATCGCTTGGCGCACACAATCCCGCCGAGGGCGCCACCTACGATCTGAACGGACCGCCCGAGGCGCTTGCATCGCTCAAACCCGATCTCGTCATCAACATGGTCGGGCCATACAATGATCAGGGCTATGGCGTGGCCGAGGCCGCCATCGCTTGCGGTGCACACTATTGCGACATCTCCGACGCGCGCGAATTTGTTGCAGGGATCGGCACGCTCGATCAGGCCGCGCGCAAGGCGCGCAAGGCGGGCGTGGCGGTGCTTTCGGGCGCGAGTTCAGTGCCTGCTCTGACCGCTGCGTATCTGGACGAGGCGGTCAAGGACGGCATCACCATTCACGCGGCAAGCTACGGCATCAGCGGGGCAGAGCAGGCCAATCGCGGGGTCGGCACCGTGTCTGCCGTGCTGCGCTATGTCGGGCAAACCTTCACCACTCTGCAGGGCGGTGAAATGCGCGACGTGCGCGGGTGGAGCGATCTGCACAAAGTCGCCATTCCGGGCCTTGGCAAGCGCTGGTTCGGGCGCGGCAATGTGCCGGACCTTGCGCTGTTCAAGGGCCGCTATCCCAGCCTTCAGGATCACACATTCTGGGCAGGGCACGAGATACCCCTGCTGCATTTCGGCACGGCGGCCATGGGGTGGCTAGCGCACAAGGGACTGCTGCCCCGGCTTGACCGGATTGCGCCCGCTCTGGTGCGCCTGTCAACGCTGTTCAACTGGATGGGAAAGGGGCGCAGCGGCTTTTATCTTTATATCGATGGTACGCACGAAAACGGCACCGCCCATCTGCGCCGCCATTACATCATCGCGCGGCAGGGGCACGGGCCATACATACCCTGCATACCTGTGATTCTGATCGCGAAACAAATGGCTGCCGGGCGCGTTATTGAAGCAGGCGCGCGCCCGTGCCTTGGCGTGATTTCACTGGCAGATTATCACGCGGGGTTTGAAGGGCTTGATGTTGAGGTGATTGACGCATGAGTGACTTTGCTGCTGGCTCCGCCATAAACCACACGCAGGCCGATCTGGCGAAATTCGCGCGCTACAGTTATCGCGATGATCCCGCAGTGCCCGATTTCGACGACAGCCGGTCGCTCTTCATCTTTGATCACCACTGTGTGCTGTGCACGGGCGGAGTCGGCTTTATCATGAAGCATGACGGGCAAAACAACATCGCCTTCACCTCGGCCCAGCGCGGATTGGGAGAAGCGCTGTGCCGCCATTACAGGATCGATTGGGATGAGAGTTATCTCTTCATCCATAATGGGCGCCCCAGCATCAAAAGCACCGGCTATTTCGAAGTCGCGCGCGCCATGGGCGGCATCTGGAAAGCGGCGCTGGTTCTCCAGATCATCCCGCGCCCGGTTCGCGACTGGGCTTACGACCTGATCGCGCGCAACCGGTACAACTGGTTCGGCAAGACTGAAGAAGCCTGCGCCGTCCTGACCGAAGACCAGCGCACGCGGCTTATCTAACGACAATCGCATCAGCGTTAACCGCGAGCCCTTGAAGGCTTGGCGGTTCACTCTAGTGTGCGACCCGGCGATAGAGGGGCTTCGTGCGAATGATCGGCAGATTCGATGACCCGGCGGTCGAGAAGGCCTATGTCAGCCAGGAGCGTCTTGAACGTATTCCGGCCACTCGCTTTCTCTCCGGGATCGCGATTGTCACGCTGATCTCGTATATCGCGTTCAACCCGATGCACTTCTCTATCGAAGGTGTGCTGCAATACAATCTGGCGGCTGGTCCGTTCATCCTCCTGCTGGCGGGCCTTGTTGGCCTGACCTTCACCAAGTTTTACATTGAAAAGCCGTGGGTCGACCCGATCATCTTCAGCGCTTTGCTGGTGGTGATGTTGATGCTGATCGAGGCGCTGGGCGCGCAGTCCGATGTCACCAATATCAGCCGGTTGAGCATGGCGGTGATCAATCTGGGCATCATGATGGTGTTTGCCAGCGTGGGATTTGTCGCGACAACGCGGCTGTTCCTGATCTGGGCGGCGGCGCTTGTCATCATGTATGCGCTGTTCCTGTTGCAGGCGGATCGCGGGCTGGTGAGCAAAGTCTATGCCTTCACCAACTTCACCACGTTCTTCACATTTGGCTGTTTTGTGAATTGGGATATTGACCGACGCGCGCGCAAGACATTCGCCGCGCAGATGGCGCTGGAGGGAGAGCGCGCGAAGACCGAGACAATGCTCTATAATGTCCTGCCAGAAGACGTTGCGCAGCGGCTGCAAAAGGGTGAAGTGATTGCGGACAGTTTTGCCGATGTGTCGGTGGTGTTCGTGGATATTGTGGGGTTCTCACGCCTTTCCAGCGTGCTTTCGCCCGGCCAACTGCTCAAAATGCTCAACACGATTTTCGGTTTTGCCGATGAACGCGCAAAGCTGTTCGCGATTGAGAAAGTCAAGACTGTGGGCGATGCGTACCTCGCGGTGGCTGGCGGCAATTCCTCCAAGGATATCGGCCCCGTCGCGACCATCCGCTTTTCGCAGGCCCTAATCGAGGACGTCAAAGCCTATGCGGACAAGAGCGGCATAGATGTGGCGGTGCGCGTCGGCATTCACACCGGTAATGTGGTGGGCGGAGTGGTTGGTGCGCAGCGGCTTGCCTATGATTACTGGGGGTCCACCATGAACATCGCCAGCCGTCTGGAAGGGCAGGCCGCGCCCAACGGGATTGCCGTGTCGGAGAGCACGTATCTCGGCGCGTTCAGCCATGTCGAGTTTTCCGAGGTCGAGTTCCTTTCGCTCAAGGGGATCGGCGAACGCAAAGTGTACCGTGTGATCGGCATGAAAGAGCGTGTGAAAGCGAGCGACGGGCAAATTGCTTGACCCGGAATGATGCGGCCATCATCGTTGCAGACATGATCCGCGGTGCACTTCTCACATCGGCGTTGTTGGTCCTGCTGGGGATGCAGGCATCCGCTCAGGATACCGCCCAGCCGCCGGAGCATGTCGCAGGCTATCCCAATCTGGGCACCGGCAAGAACCGCAGGGAACAGCGCAAAAGCTATGAAATGGGGCCGGAACTGACACGCGGTGTTCCGGCAAAGGTGATGCTGGAACAGCGTCGCAGACTGGACCGCGCGCTCGCCGATCTGGAGCCGCAGCGGCGTGGCACGGTGGATGCCTATGTCGTCTCCATTGCTCTTGACAGTGACCCCGTTTTTGCGCGGGAAGCGCGCGAGGCAGGGCGCGTGCTCTCGCGCCGCTATGATGCCGCCGGTCGCACATTGGTTCTGGCGGGGCCGGACGGGACGCGCGATGATCTGGCGCAAGGCTCTATTGATGCGCTGGTGATTGCTCTGGCACGCCTGTCCGAGGTGATGGACCCGGACGAGGACGTTCTGGTGCTCTACACTACCAGCCACGGCCTCGATCTGGGCCTCGCCTATCATTACGGCGACACCGGCTATGGCGTGTTGTCACCGGCGCGGTTCAAATCGGTGCTGGAGGAGCTGGGGATCAAGCGGCGGATATTGCTGCTGAGCGCGTGTTTCTCCGGCGTATTCCTTGATCCGCTCGCCAGTCGCGACACCGCGATTTTGACAGCGGCGGCGGCGAACCGTTCCTCCTTTGGATGCGAGGCGGAGAATGACTGGACGTTCTATGGCGATGCGCTGATCAACAACGCCCTGCGCGCGCCCAAGCCTTTGGCGCAAGCGGCGGATGATGCGGTCAATCTGGTTGCCAAGTGGGAGGCGGAGCGCCGGCTGCTCGCATCTCTGCCGCAGACGCGGATCGGGGATGGGGTCAAGGAATGGCTGCCCGCGCTGGAGGCCCGCATGCCCAC
>JBARXS010000010.1:0-20084 GCA_049647465.1 Erythrobacter sp. | reverse complement strand
TTCACAAGCAGGAGTGACCCGGTTGTGCCCTTGAAATTCCGATCTGACTGAGGCCCAATTCAAGCTTTCTAATGTAAGCTACACTAGCATTCCTCACTAAAAAGCAGACATTCCGCTTCCACCCCCACTTTCAGACATTGCACAGCTTAGCTTCATTCCAGATAGCGGTCGTTGCTTGAACAGCTTCAGGCTCCTCACGCCACCCCCGTGGGGTCATGGTTCGCCTTGCTTGATGATCTCCTGCTATGCGGGGGCGAGTTACTCGCCGCGCATCTTGGCCAGATAGCCGCTCGGCTCCATCTGCGCGGCGGTCCAGGCGAACACCGCCATCGCGACCACGCCCGAGGCCAGACACACGCCGAACACCGCTATCGTCAGCGCCCTGGCGCCTTGGGTAGGCGTGAGCCAGTCGCTGACCCAGCCGATCACCGCAAGGCCGAGCGCCTGACCCACCAGATTGTTAAAGAACAGCGCAATCGCGACCGCAAAGCCGCGCTGGCCGGGCTCCACTGCGGCCTGAATGCCGGACAGGATCGGGGCCTGACTGGCGACATAGATCGCGTAAGCGAACGCGAAGAACCCCAGAAAGGGCCAGAAACCGCTCGACGACAGGCTCAGCCCTAGTGGCAGGACGCATCCAAGACTCACCACGCCGGGCAACCATGCCCGCCAGCGCTCATCCCGCCGCGTCAGCCAGCCCGCGACATATCCGCCTAGGATCGGACCGGGGATGCCGCCGATAACGAACGCCGTGCCCAGATACAGGCCGACATCGCCGCTCGAAATGCCGAAATTGCGCATCATCACCGCCGCCATCCAGAAAGCGAGCGCATATCCGATCATGATCTGCACCGCCCATCCCACCGCCAGCCCCATAAAGACGCGGTTGCCGGTCAGCGCGCGGGCGGTCTGTATCAGCGGTTGCTGCGCAATCGTCGCATTGGCCGGCGCGTAACGCCCGCGCCGCGGCTCCCGCATGGTCAACCACACCAGCGCACCGATAAACATGCCGGGCAGCCCCATCAGCACAAACGCCCAGCGCCAGCCGAACAGCTCGTTCAATTGGCCCCCGATCAGCAATCCGCCCGCTGTGCCCATGCTTGCGCCAATGGTGAGAAAGCCCATCGCCTTGGCCAGTTCGTCACGGCGGAAATAGTCCGCGACAAGGCTTTGCGAGGGCGGGCCGGAGCAACCTTCTCCCACGCCCACGCCGGTGCGCGCCAAGAACAGCGTCCAGAACCCGGTGGCGAGCCCGCACAAAGCCGTCATCGCGCTCCAGAATGTGATCGCGCCCGCCACTATGTTCTTGCGCACGGACCGGTCGGCGAGCCGCGCGGCGGGAAAGCCGATCACCACATAGGTCGCGGCAAAGGCCAGCCCGCCCAGCAACCCGATCTGCGTGTCGGAAAAGGCGAACTCGGCCTTGATATCCTCCAGCAGGATCGAGAAGACGAGCCGGTCCGCGATGGAGAACATGCTGACCAGTGTGAGCAAGGCGAGCACGTACCATCTGTAGACGCCCGACTGACCGTCGGGCTTTGGCCATCTGTAGACGCCCGACTGACCGTCGGGCTTTGGCCATCGGTAAGCACCCTCGGGCGCTTCAGGCGGCTCACAATCAGTGATGAGGACGCGCATCCAGGCCATTGTCGACCGGCAGGATCACCCCGTTCAAAAAGCGGGCATCGTCGGACGCCAAAAACAGCACACAGGCCGCCACATCATCAGGATGGCCCAGCGCATCGGACGGCAGCGGGCCGGCCGGTATCTCCATCGGCGCCTCACCTTCGCGTCCGGTCACGCCCATCACCATCGGTGTCTCGATCCCGCCCGGAGCCAGCGCGTTGCAGCGGATGCCGTAATTCTCGTCCTGACAATGGATCGCGATGGAGCGGGTCAGCGCCGCAATCGCGCCTTTCGCTGCAGTGTAGGCGGGGATGACCGGATACCCCATCAATGCCGATGTCGACGCCATATTGATGATTGAGGAGCCGCCGCCGCCATTGGTCTTATGCCGCCCCGCCATCAGCGGCAGGCCATATTTGCAGCCCAGAAACGTGCCGTTCACATGCACATCCATCTGGAGTTTGAAATGATCGAGCGAGCAATCCTCGATTGTCTCGAACATTACGATACCGGCATTGTTGACCAGAATATCAAGCCCGCCATGGCGCTCTTTCACGGCCTCCATCACCCGTTGCCACTGCGCCTCGCTGGTCACATCCAGAGCCATCGCATCGCCGCCAATGGCATCGGCCACAGCGCTGGCGAGTTCAATGTCGCGGTCGGTCACGATGACATGCGCCCCCTCGCGCGCCAGCATCTCACAATCCGCCTTGCCAAGACCCATCGCCCCGCCGGTGACCAATGCCACGCGGCCCGCAACGCGGCCCTCTGATCTGGTCGCCATATCCCTCTCCTGTTTGCCTGTTTTTCAGCGAACTTATCGGCCCAAAACTATCCACCCACCGGGCAGACGCCACTGACTAAAGCGATGGGGCCATCGGGCAGCAGGGCGGGCGCGCAGCGCTTTACGCTTACGTTACGGAAAAGGGGGTTTGCGCCGTTATTGTGACTAAATTGCCGCACTTTGGATAGCGCCCTAGCGCTTTTGCTAGATGAGCCGCTCGTGCTCCCGCGTACACTTCACTGCAAGTCACATCACTTTGAATGCAAGCGAGTGAGGGCTTCAAAAGAGGACTGGGGAACCCGGACCAGCGCGCAAACCCCGCGCGGTCCTTTTGGGAGAGGACATGATGAGAGCACTTCACACCCGCAATGTTTTTGCCAAAGACGCTGACCGGATGCGGCGCGTCCTGCTTTGTGGAGCAGCATTTGCCGGCATGGCAGCGGTCCCGACCACCGCCCTTGCGCAAGACACCGAAACCGCAGAGGCCAGTGCCGACAGCAGCGCGGACGAAGGTGATGTCATCATCGTTCAGGCCCGCCGCCAGAATGAAAGCCTTCAGGAAGTCCCCGTCACCGTGACCGCGATTGCGGGTGAGGTGTTGGAACGGTTCAATGTCGATCAGGTCGCCGATGTCGTCACCCGCGTGCCGACCCTCAATGTACAGGTTGGTGGATCGGGCTCTGGCGGTCAGCTGTCCTTGCGCGGGGTCGGCTCCTCCAACATTTCTGCCGCTTTTGACAGCGCGGTCGCGTTCGACATTGACGGCGTGCAGGTTTCGACCATGCGCCTTGTGCAGGCGGGCCTGTTCGACACGCAGCAGATTGACATTCTAAAAGGGCCGCAATCGCTGTTCTTCGGGAAAAGCGCCTCTGCCGGTGTGTTCGCCATCCGCTCTGCCGACCCGACATCCACGTGGGAGGCCGGCGGACGCGCGCAATACGAGATCGAGGAGGAGGGCTACCTCCTGAACGGCTTTATCTCCGGTCCGATCACGGACACTCTGGGCATTCGCATCGCCGGACAGTGGAACGATATCCGTCAGTTCAACGAGCTTCAGCCCGGCACGCCAGCGGCAAACGGGCGGTTCCGGATGCAGGAAAACATCGTCCTGCGCGGGACACTCGATTTTGAGCCCAGCGATATCTTCGATGCCAACCTGAAAGTGCAGTATACCAGCAACAAAGGTGACGGCGCGCTCCAGAATGACGAGATTTTCTGCGGTGCGAACGGCGTGGCCGATCCTGTCTTCCTGCTTCAGGGCGTCGCCGCCATTCCGGCGGGCTATGACTGCAACGTCAACGATCAGCGCTATTTCTATCCTGATGCGGCGCCCTCGCTGGGTGCAAGCGTACCCACACCTTCCGAAGCGGCAGGGCGGGGCGGCGTTCCGTTTTCCGATACCGAAATCCTGTTTTCGCGGCTGTTGTTCAACCTCAAGGTTTCCGACAATCTGACGCTGACGTCCACGAGCGGCTTCCTCGATCTCGATTCGGTCGATTTTGACTGCTACGCCTATGGCGGCCTTGGACCGGCCTTTTCTCCCATCGGCAATGCGATCAACGACCCGAATTTTCTGGCCGCCAACGCGCCAGCGCTTGCCGCGACTAATGCAGCCGGATCGGCTCAGGGGTCTGGCTGTTCCGATCCGGTGAACCAGCTGGAGCAGTACACGCAGGAAATCCGCCTTACATCGGATTTTGACGGGCCGTTCAACTTCATGATCGGCGCATTCTACGAAGACCGCACCTTCGTCTTCGATACTGCGCAGCAAGGCGTAAACATTTCGCTCATCGCGCCTGATCCTGTCACCGGTTTCACCTATGACTGGGACAAACGCCACGTGACCAAGACGGAAGCCTTGTCTGTCTTCGGCTCCGCGATAATCGAGCTCACCGATGATCTCGAACTGTCGGGCGGTGTGCGCTACACAGACGAGACGAAAACACAGACCATCAGCGTGCCGTATCTGCACACCTTCCTTCAGGGACCGGGTTTTGTTGCGCCGGGGTTCTTCTCCGGTCCGATCAACTTCACTGACGACAACTTCTCGCCCGAAGTGACTCTGCGGTATCAGGCGGCCGATGATATCAATATCTTCGCCTCTTATAAGACCGGCTTCAAATCGGGCGGGATAGACAATTCCGCGTTACCGTCAAACAGCCTGAGCCAGGCCGCGCTGAGCGGGGATTTCTCCTCTCTCATCTTCGATTCCGAAACCACCGAGGGCGGCGAGATCGGCATCAAGACACAGTTCGCCGACCGCACAATCACCTTCAACGCGACCGCCTATTATTACGTGTTCTCCGATTTGCAGGTCCAGAATTTCGACGCGGTCAATGTGCAGTTCCTCACATTGAATGCCGGTGAAGTGACATCGCAGGGTGTCGATCTGGAATTCGGCTGGCGCACTCCGGTGGATGGCCTGTCGCTTTCGAGCAATATCGCCTATCTCGATGCGGCCTTCTCTGACTCGTTCATCACCAGCTCGGGCGTCGATCTGGATGGCAGAGATTCCGCCCGCGCACCGACATGGTCAGGCAATATCGCATTTGACTGGAATATCCCGGTCAATGACGACCTGCAAATCGGCCTCAACGGCAATGCGGTGTATTCAGGGGAGTATTTCACAAACGAGGACACGCTCAATGACTTTGTTCAGGACAGCTATGTCACGTTCGATGCCAGCATTTCGGTCGGCCATCCCGACGGGAAATGGCGGGTTGCTCTGATCGGCACCAACCTCGCGGATGAAATCTGGGTCAACACCTCCAGCCCGCGTCCGTTTCTGTCGCCCGGCGGAGCGGGGGGCTTCGGACTGCCTCTCGGCGATGATCTGGTGCTCACACAAAACCGCGGGCGGCAGGTGTTCGTGGAGACAAGTTTCCGTTTCTGATGCCCGCGGACCAGATATGAGAATAAACGGGCGGGCCTGTCGCAGGTCCGCCCGCATGGTTTGCAAAAGACACAGCGAGAACTGGAGAATACTGAAATGTCGCGCGACCAGCTCATTGCCATGACCCGCAGCCTGATCGCCCATGGCGAAGCGGGCACGATTGAGCAGGCCGATGATGTTCTGCGCGTGCCCGCCAGCGCCTATATCGATGAAGACCTGTTCGAGACCGAGAAAAAGCGCATCTTTCGCCGCCTTCCCCTGATGGTCGCGCCCTCCTGCGAATTGCCGCAGCCGGGCGATTACAAGGCGATGGAGATTTGCGGCGTCCCGCTGCTGCTCACCCGGCAAAAGGACGGCAGCGTCACCTCGCTCCTCAATATGTGCGCGCATCGCGGCAATCCTGTCGCGCCCACGGGCACCACCGGCAATGCCAGCCGTTTCACCTGCGGCTATCACGGGTGGACCTTCAAGAGCGACGGCGCGCTGATCGGGATTTCCGACCCGAAGGATTTTGGCAGCATCGACAAGGCGGCACACTGCCTCACCCGCTTTCCCGTCCATGAAAGCGCCGGGCTGATCTGGACCATACTCGATCCCGCATCACAGCTTTCCATCGCGGATTATCTGTGCGGCTATGACGCGCTGCTCGATGCGTTCGGGTTTGCCGACTGGACCCTGTTCAGCCAGCGTACGCTGGAAGGGCCGAATTGGAAGACGGCCTATGACGGCTATCTCGATTTCTATCACCTGCCGATTCTGCACAAGGACACGTTTGGCGCGGACTTTTTCAACCGCGCCAATTTCTTTGCATGGGGCCCGCATCAACGGCTCTCAAACCCGTCCAAATTCGCGCAGAAAACCGGCAGCGATGAAATGCTCGACCTGTCTGCGATGAGTGATGACGAACTGCCAGCAGACGCTCTGGTGCAGGGCGTGTGGACGATCTTTCCGCATATCTCGATCGCCAGCTTTTACGGCGGCGGGCAACGCGGCGCGCTGATCAGTCAGCTGTTCCCCGGCGCCGATGTGGGCGAAAGCTTCACGACGCAATATTACGTGATGGAGAACCAGCCGGAAACGCCCGAGCAGGTCGCCTCTGCGCACGAACAGTTCGACTTTCTCGAGACTGTGGTGCGCGATGAGGATTACGCGACCGGCAAACGCCAGCACGACGCGCTGCGATCAGGCCTGATGAAAGAGGTGCTGTTTGGCCGCAATGAAGGCGGCGGGCAGGTGTTTCACCAATGGGTGGACCGCCTGACACGGGCGAGCGACGAAGAACTGGTGGAGATTTTCGCAGGCGAGGTGCGGGCGGCGGCGGAATAGAGGATTGGCCCAATGACCTGAACGACTGCGCTTTGGGCTGCCGAAGTTTAATCGAAACGTCCGCAATTGGGGGTGGAAGCGGACTATCCACTGTGATGCTGCGCCCGCTTCCACCTGCTTACCAGCTAAAACCCGAACGCCACACCGACACGGCCACCAGTGCTGTCAGACGCGGTCGATCCTGCGACACCGGCTGAGATGTAGATGCTCGGGGTCGCGCGCAACGAAATCGATCCTGCGAAACCCTGTTGGCCTTGATAAGTCGAGGCGTTGAGACTGATCGAGAGGGTTTTGTCGGGAACCACCATCTGGCCACCAAGAGCCATGGACGCAGCGATGCCGCCCCGTGTGCGTTGGTCGAGGTCTTCCAGCTGAAATTCCAACCCTGTCACACGCCCGTCCAGCGCCAAAACGGTGGTTTCCAGCTGGTTGAACTGCCCTTCGCTGACTTGTGAAAGCGCATCTATGGAGGTGCGAATGTTCGCGACCGAAGCGGCTGTTGCCACTTGCTGCCGCCCCAAGGTTCCGTTCTGGTCAACCGTCACGACATCGACCGGGCCTTGTTGGGCAAGTGTTGAAGCGTCGATATCGCCGATCCGCACCGCGCTGCCTGTGCCACCCAGAGCCACCTGATCGGCGGCGGTGGTGACGGCTCCGGTGCCCACGGCGGTTGAACCATTGTGTGCAGCATTCGCCTGACGACCGATCGCCGTCGCCGCGACACCGCTGGCCTGCGCCGCCGGACCGAGCGCCGCCGCAAAGTCGGCAGAGGCGGCGCTTGACGATCCGAACGCGAGCGAGGACGCCCCGCTGGCATTAGCGAACGAACCAATTGCGGTCGCGTTGGTTCCGCTCGAGACTGAGACGGCCCCGAGAGCATAGGACAAACCGCCGGTCGCCTGCGCATCCGGCCCAATCGCAAGTGAAAAGTCACCGGTCGCGCTCGCACCAGTGGCGCCAGCGCTCACAGGAGTATCACCTCCAATCGCGATTGCGCCTTCGCCGGTCGCATCGCTAAACGCACCCATGGCAATGCTTCGGTCCCCTGAAGCAAAAGATCCGGCGCCTATCGCGCTTGAGTTGTTGCCCGAGCTTGTCGAGGTTGTACCAAGCGCGACCGAGTTGGTTCCTTCCGCTGTTGCCGCTGCACCAAATGCAGATGCGAACAAGCCAGAACTTTCGCTCGTTAAGCCGACTGAGATAGCTCCGATCCCGGTGCTCGATGCCTCGCTGCCCAAGGCAATCGCCGCAGATTGGGTTGCACTGCTTTGATCACCCAATGCAACGGAATTGCTACCTGAGGCTGAAGCCGCGGCACCGGCTGCCAGCGAGGATTGACCAGTCGCTTCGGTCTCAGCCCCAAGGGCGGTCGCTCTGTTAGCAGACGCACTGCTGCCAAAACCCACGCCAACCGCAAGAAGCTCGTTCGCGTTCGCGCCATTGCCGACCGCCGTCGCGCTTGAGACTGCATCGGTTCCGCTGCCGATAGCGACCGCGCCCTCACCCTGCGCCGACGAGTCTCTGCCCAATGCGGTGGAGCCATCGCCATCTGCGGAAGAAGAACTCCCGATGGCTATTGATTGCCCTCCTGCTGCGTCGGCATCTCTACCAATCGCGAGGGATGCCTGGTTGGTAGACTGCGCACCCGGGCCAATGGCGACCGCGTCAAAGTTTGATGCGAGCGTATCAATGCCAATCGCGATTGCTCTATTCTCCGTCGCCTGCGCACCCAGAGTGTCGGCGTCGGGTCCGTCACCCCCAATCGCGATTGCGTCCGTATCTGATGCAACCGATTCTCGACCGATAGCAATCGCATCGAAGCCCGATGTGGTGGCCTGACCTCCGACCGCAATTGAACCTTCAAATGTAGCAACGGCTGAAGAGCCAATCGCGACCGTTTCACTCTGTATGGCGTCAGCACCGTTTCCTATCGCAACGGATCTGGACCCCAATGACTGAGCGAATCCTCCAATTGCGATAGCACTTCCGCCGGTGGCATCAGTGTTGCCTCCAATTGCTATGGATGATCCTCCGGTTGATTCGACCGAATTGCCTATGCCGATGCTGCCGAAACCAGAAGTCCTTGTGTTGAAACCAGCAGCGATTGTATTTGTATCTTCCGCATTGACTGCCGAACCCAAGGCGATCGAATTCAACGAAGTTGCATTGGCACCGAACCCCACTGCCAAACTTGAGTCACCACTCGCAGAAGTTTGGGCTCCGATTGCTGTGGACCCTTCGCCGCTTGCGTTGGCTCCAACCCCGCAAGCAAGCCGTTCGTCGCCATCATCAGAGTTCGCGCCACCATCATTATCTGTTGGGCCAACATCCACATTGCCATCGTTGTCCCGGTCAAGCAGGCAGTCTTCTGCTTTCGCGGCGGTAGGCGCGATTACGATCGATCCAGCAAGTGCAAGAACAGCTGTGCCAGCGAAGAATAGTGCTTTGGTCATGTCAAATCTCCAGAAATTCGTCGGTTGATCAGTTGCCGTTCGGGTCAAGCATTTCGCCCGGGAATTGCGCGTCATCGTCATCGCTGAGTGACGGGTTCTCCTCCGGCGTTTGATCGGGAATTGTGATTTGCTGTCCCGGTTGGCGGATGATCGGACGCTTCGGTGAGGACACAGTTGGCCCGGTTGTTGTCTCCGGGCTGTTGCGGCGGGGCAGTCGCGATTTGTGCGAAACGCTCATTTCGCCCTTGCTGCCCGACAACACGCCAGCCACCGTCTTCAGGCTCAAAGTGCCGCCCTTGCTATGCATCGTGCACATGGCCGGTGACGCTTTTGGAAAGCGGATGGGCGGGGTGTAGGTGAAGCTTGAGCAGCTGCCATCGCGCCAGCATGCATCGACACAGGCCATCGGGTCTTCGTTGAGGACTTTGAAGCTGCCTTTGACCGCCGCTTTCTCAATCAGACGACCCGGATAAGGTTTTAGCCGCAGATCAACGGACAGAAAGTTCAGCTTCGTACCGGAAACAGCTTGAGCGTAGCCATGGTCACGACGCGCACGGTTCGGCAACGCAGCCAGCCGCAGCAGGCATTCAGGTTTTCGGTTCGGGGCCGTTTGCTGATACGTATAGGCCTTGCACTGGCTGTCTGCATCGCACGCCGCGCGGCAGGTGCTAGCGTCCTGCCCGCGGTTGCTCATCGTGATGGTCTTTATGATGTTACCAGGCCGGACAAGGTTGCCCTCCTGGATATAGCCGCCAGAAACGGAGCCGATGGTTTGTGCGAAGACCGCGCCGCCAAGGCCCAGCCCGACGATGCTCAGACAAATGAGAAAGATTTTGCGCATTGGTATTTCCCCCAGAGAACAGTGTGTGGATCACGACCTTGTTCGTTGTGGGGGCAGCAATTGGAGCACGCGCCGGGCGCTGTCATACACCGGTCGGTGTATGCGCTGCAGATTGTCGGATTTCGACAAATGGGTCGGTAGGGTGGACGGACGCAGCGGCTCAAACGCCAGCTCGCGCGGTTCATAGAATTCGCGCGCACACAGGTCGGCGCACTGCACCAGCAAATGACCAGCTGCCGCGCGGATCAGGCCTGCGTTCTGGCCTGATCGGAAGTACGATATGTCGTGCGACCTATCGCCGGGCACACGGTTGATGTACCAGTCGGTCCCCGACGCAGCGCATATTGCCACAGGCGATCCGCGAGAAGGGCGAAAGCAATCGCGGCGCGCGCGCCGCCATCTTGAAGATGATGTGCTGGATGGCTGGAAGCTCGCGCGAGATCGGCAGTTGGCTGAACTACCGCATTTGGGCTGCTTGCTGACCGTCTGCCTTTATCCAGCTTGGCGGGAAAGCCGGCAGCTATATTTTGTGCTTCGCCTGAGGTTCGCAGGTAATTGTGGACCGGATGCCAAAATAGCATACCACCAGCCCCCTACCCAAACGCTGGCCGGAAGTTGCTCTCGCCCCAGTTCTGGCGCTTGGTCCATTCACCCATTGTCTCCAGCTTGCCCTCAAGCTCGGGGAAGCGTTCATAGACGTAGTCCATATCGACCTCGAACGGTTTGGTCGGCGCTTCGTTATTGTATTCGTAGAATGCTTGAATTCCCTTGGCGAAGTCCTCACGCATTTCCGGTGCCATATCGTCACCCGCCGCCGCGACGAGCAGCTTGCCAAACTCTTCGGGGCTGCACGGATCGTATTTGACTTCCTTGTCGAGCGCTTCGGAAAGGTATTGCGTCACCTGGCTGCCGACCAGCCGCTCCGGCCCGCCGATATTCAGCCATGCGCCTTCCATATCGGGCCGGTCCAGACTTGCGAGCATGAAGCGCGCGACATCATCCAGACTGATCCAGTTGGCGTGCAAGGTGGGGTTGTGCGGATACACATACCGGTCCTCATCCACGATAAAAGGCCGCGCCCACCCGGTCAGCAGATTGTCCATGAACAGCACGCTGCCAAACACTGTGCCCGGCGCGCCGGATCGCCATAATGCGTTGATCCCCTTCGTGTTCTCGCCATAGGTGAACGGGTCACCGGGACGGTCCGGAATCCAGCTTGACGTGTTCCAGACCACGCGTTTCACTTCCAGTTCGGCCGCCGCCTTGCCGATATCACCGACCAGAACGGCGCGGTCTGCGCGGGCCTGCAACGGGTGGGTGTAGAAAACGTAATCGGACCCTTCGAGCGCGGGCAGATAGGTCTCCTTATCGTACAGGTCCATTGCACGCACTTCGACGTCTTCGATGCCTTCGATCGGCGCGCCGTCAAACGGATTTTCACGGCGAGATATGGCCCGCACCTCATATCCCGCTTTCAACGCCTGATCGACCTGCGCCATACCCTGACGCCCCGTTGCGCCGATGACTGTGATAAGTGCCATGTTGTCCTCTCCCAATCTCGCGGCACCAAGACTAGGTTTGAGACGGCGCGCACGCACCGCGCCAAAGTGATAGCCCCCTGTTCTGGCCCCCTAGCGAAAAGGCCCGTTGCGATTGGCTGGCCTGCGCCGAAGAGTGCCGTGCATGACGAACGAGTTCTGGCGCATAGAGAGCAGGCCACAGGGCACCGATTTTGCCAGCGCGCTCGCTCTGGTTTCTGAGCCCTTGCCCGATCTGGCTGAGGGCGAAATCCGCATCCGCAACGCGCTGCTGTCCATGGATGCGGGCACGCGGCTGTGGCTGACGACGCGCGAAGATGGCTATCAACCGCCGCTGCCCACCGGCGCGCCGATGACGGGGCTGGTCGTGGGCGAGGTTATCGACTCGCGCCATGCCGGTTTTGCGACAGGTGATCTGGTGCGGGCCTTTGGCGTGTGGGGGCGCTTCAGCCAGGTCGATGCGGAAATGTCCGGCGCGATCACGCTGGACGCGGACGTCGCTGACAAACGCGCATGGTTCGGGCCGCTGGGCATGAATGGCTGGACCGCCTTGTGGGGGATCGAGCAGACCGGCGCGGCCAAACCGGGCGAGACTGTGCTGGTATCGGCAGCGGCAGGCGCGACAGGCATTCTGGCGGTTCAGGTCGCAAAGCTGCTGGGCTGCACGGTCTGGGGCATGGCGGGCGGACCGGATAAATGCCGGTATCTCACCGACACAATTGGCGCGGACGGGGCGATTGATTACAAGGCCGGCGACGTCGGCGCTCAGCTGGAAGCGATCGGCGGGATTGACGTCTATTTCGACAATGTCGGCGGGCCGCTGCTCGATCAGGTGCTCACCCGCATGGACCATTATGGCCGGATCGCGGTGTGCGGATTGCTGTCTGACTATTCCAGTGGAGCCCGCACGGCCCCGCGTGAATTTGACCAGATCCTGATGCGGCGGTTGCGGGTTGAAGGGTTCTTCTCGCCAGATTTCATGGATCAGGGAGAGCGGCTGACAACGCGCCTGCGTGACTGGCTGGAGGCGGGCGATCTGACCATGCCTTATGACGTGACGCAGGGCCTTGAGAATACTCTGGAGGCCTATGCCAAACTGTTCACCGGCGGCAATATCGGCAAAGTGATCGTAGATATTGAGGGGGAGCTTGAACAATGACCCATCATCCGGGAGGAACGCCTTTTGAAGGTGCCGGGCCCGGCGGCACGCTGGAAGACCGCGCGGCCATCGCCGACATTCTGGCCGCCTACACCCATGCGATTGACCGGCGGCGCTGGAGCATAATGGAGCGGCTGTTCCACGAAGACGCCACCTTCCGCTTTGGCGAGATTGAGGGCGACTGGCGCAGCTTTGTCGATCAGGCACGCGCTTTGATTGAACCGTGCCTCGCAACGCAGCACCTGCTGGGCCAGACACTGTTCAATTTTACCGATGCCAACACCTGCCACGCCGAAACCTATATGACCGCGATGCACACCATCCCTCCCGGCTATCCGGTGACGGACATCTTTCCCGACAAGGGCGAGGTTTACTCCGCCGTGGTCGCAGGGCGCTATGCCGACCAGTTTGAGCGCAGAGAGGGCGGCGAATGGCGCATCGCACAGCGCACCGGCCTGTATGACTGGCGCGAATTTCGCGTGGCTGAGGGGGGCGACCTCTCTGATGTACCAGAGGGCGCGGCGGGCTATCACGATGAGCGAGACCCCTCCACGCCCGCGGCGGCGCGCTGGTTGGGGTAGGTGGGTTTCTCGGGCTATGATTTTCGCCAATGGCGAGGCTCGCTGACACGGGCCATCCCGTACCCATGGCCCAAAACACCACAACATCTCCCGGCGCAGGCACCTTTTGCGACATTGTCCGCGATCACGCCGCCGCCACTCCCGATGCCCCTGCTTTCACTTACGAGGGGCACGAGACCAGCTTTCGCGAGCTGGATGAAGCGGGCAATCGCGCTGCCCATGCGCTCGCCGCGCTGGGGGTTGGCAAGGGCGACCGCGTCGGCTTTCTGGGAAAGAACCATCCGGCCTATTTCGAAGTGCTGCTGGGCGCGGCCAGGCTGGGCGCGGTGATGACACCGGTGAACTGGCGGCTCGCCGCGCCGGAGATCGCCTATATCCTGGGCAATTGCGGCGCGCGGGTCGAGTTTGTCGGCGATGGTTTTGCCGACATGCTGGCCAAGGCGCGTGGCGAGATTGAAGCGGACGCGGTCGAACATGTCATCGGGCTTGCCGCAAGCGACTTTGACGGGCCGGACTACGCCGAGTGGTCGAGCGGATATCCGGCGGACCCGCCGCAGGTGAATGTCGGGCTGGATGATGATGCCCTGCAACTCTATACGTCTGGCACCACAGGCCGCCCGAAAGGCGCGGTGATGACGCATGGCTCCATCCTCTCCAGCCGCGCCGGGAACGACAAGGATGGTGATGCCGAAGAGCGCGACTGGCAAAAGGCCGTGCCCGGCGATGTCACATTGCTCGCCATGCCGTGCTTCCACATCAGCGGGACCGGCACCGGCCTCACCACGATGATCGCAGGCACCAATTCGATTGTCCTGCCCGAATATGATCCCACCACCGCGCTGGACCTGATCGAGAATTACAATATCAGCCGCATCTTTCTTGTACCCGCCGCGATCCAGATCCTGCTCAATCATCCGCGCGTGCGCGAGGTCGATTTCAGCCGCCTGCAATATGTCACATATGGCGCATCGCCCATCCCGCTTGACCTGATGCGCGAGGCAATGGACGTGCTTGGCTGCGGCTTTGTCCAGATGTACGGGATGACGGAGACGAGCGGTACTATCGTCGCGCTGGACCCGGCGGACCACGTCCCCGAAGGATCGCCCAAGATGCGCAGCGTCGGCAAGCCACTGTCGGGGGTCGAGATCAAGATCATCGACGCCGATGGCAAAGACGTGCCCGCCAATACCGTGGGTGAAATTGCAACGCGTTCATCAAAGAATATGAGCCGGTACTGGAACAATCCAGGTGCCACTGAAGAAACTATTGATAAAGATGGATGGCTGCGGACAGGAGACGCCGGTTATATTGATGATGATGGCTATCTCTACATTCATGACCGCGTGAAGGACATGATCATTTCGGGCGGAGAGAACATCTATCCCGCCGAGGTGGAAAACGCGCTGTATTCCAATCCCGCCATCGCCGATGTCGCGGTGATCGGTGTGCCGGATGAAAAGTGGGGCGAGGCGGTGAAAGCCTGCGTGGTGGTGAAGCCGGGCGAAACCCTCAATGAGGCGGCGGTCATCGCCCATGCCCGCACGCAGATTGCGGGCTATAAATGCCCCAAATCGGTCGACTTCATCGAGGCCTTGCCGCGCAATCCTTCGGGCAAGATCCTGCGCCGCGAATTGCGCGCACCCTATTGGGAAGGCCGCACCCGCGCGGTCAATTGAGGGCAGGGTTCTATTTGGGAGAGACACAATGAGACTTGAAGGCAAGATCGCCGCTATCACCGGCGGAACCGCAGGGCTGGGACGCGGCATCGCCGAGGCGTTTCTGGCCGAGGGCGCGAAAGTCGCCCTGTTCGCACGCAACCCGGAAAAAGGTGCGGCGGTGATTGAGGAGATGAGCCCGGATGGAACGCGCGCGGTCTTCTTCGCAGGCGATGTGATGAACCAGAGCGATGTCGAAGGCTTTATCGACGCGGTGGTCGCGCATTATGGCACACTGGATATTCTGGTGAACAATGCCGGCGGTGCGGGCGATCTTCAGCCGATGGTCAACCTGTCCGATCAGGCGTTTGACGAGGCGATGAAGTGGAACGTCTATTCAACATTCTGGGCCACCCGCCGCGCGCTGCCCACCATGATCGGGAAGCAGCACGGGCGCGTCATCAACATCTCTTCCATGGAGGGAAAGCACGGCAAGGCTATCTTCACCGCCTACACCGCCGCAAAGCACGCGGTTAACGGCCTGACCAAAAGTCTGGCGCGCGAAGTGGGCACTGACGGGATCACCGTCAATTCGATTTGCCCCGGCCTGGTGGTGACCGATATCATCAAGAATAACGGCCCCGAAACCGCCAAAGCGATGGGGATGGAGTTCGACGATATGATCACGATGTTCGCGCAGGAAGCAGCGATCAAACGGCCCAACACGGTCGAGGAAATCGCGGCAATGGCGCTGCTGCTGGCCTCACCCGAGGGCGCGGGCATCACCGGAGCACTGCTGAGCGTGGATGGGGGGACTGCGCAGTACTAGGAGATTCAGCTTTCCGCCTGCAGTTTGGCCCCCTACAACTTGGCCCCCCTATAACTTCGCCATCGCCGCGCCGACAGCGGCCTGAATATCGGCACCTTGCGGATTGCCGCGCAAGGTCACGCCTCCATTGGGCTGCAAATTCTCGCCCGTGATAAAGGCGTGATCGGAACACAGAAATGCGCAGGTATGGGCGACATCTTCAGACGTGTTGAGCCGCCCGAGCGGGTATCGCGGCAGAAACGCATCGACCATGCCCGGCGTATCGAACGCGCCCTGCGTCATGGGGCTTTGCGTGAAAGCGGGCGAGACGGAATTGGCGCGAATGCCCAGATGGCCGAAATCGTTCGCGACACACCGGATCATCGCCTCTCCGGCGGTTTTCGTGCCGATATAGGCGGCGTGATTGTTGATCGGAGCTTTCGTGGTGGCGCTGGAAATATTGATGATCGAGCCGCCGGTCGGGGCCTGTTCGCTCATCACTTTGACAAAGGCTTGCAGGAAATGGTGCACCCCTTTGAATTGGAGCGCGCTCATCTGGTCGAGCTGTTCCTCGGTGGTCTCAAGCAGCCCTGCGAGCAGCGCCCAGCCCGTGGTGTTGATCGCGATATCAACACGCCCAAATTCACCGCGCGCTTTGTCAGCCAGCGCATGAACCGCCGCATTGTCCGTGATATCGCACAGCGCATAGGCGCCGCCCACTTCATCGGCGATGGCTTTGAGCGCGTCTTCATTGCGGCCCGCGACCATCACCTTTGCGCCCTGCGCGGCGAGGGTGCGCGCGACCACTTGCCCCATATTGCCAGCAGTCGCTGCGCCCAGCACAACCGCGCTCTTGCCCGTCAAATCGCCCATAATCGCTCTCCTTGTTGGCGATTGCCTATCACGCAGCGGCCAGCGGGCCTCTTCCCAAAAGTGTTCATTGTGCGCCCGCCGCTCGCACCCGATAGCACGCAAGAGACAAAGGGAGAGAGCCGACATGTTTTCAGGGCCGATGGAAGACCGCCTCGCAATCCGCGAATTGCACGAGATCTATGGCGATGGAGTGGTGCGTTTCGATGCCGAGACATGGGGCAGTGTCTGGGCAGAGGATGCCGACTGGGACTTTATGGGAATGGAGCTGAAAGGGCGCGAGGCTATTGTTGAGACATGGCTGGGCGCGATGGCCAATTTTGATGCAGTCAGCTTTTCCTGCGTCCCGGCCTCAATCGAGATTACGGGCGATACGGCAACATCGCGCGTGCAGACGCAGGAAGTGCTGAAGGGCAAGGACGGATCGACCCGTATGATCGGCGGGCTTTACACCGACGAGCTGGAAAAGCGCGACGGCGCATGGGTTTACACAAGGCGCGCGTTCCAGATCATCGCCGAATACAATCCGACACCAGCCTGATTTAAGTGCTTGAACAAGGAGCCAGCAACATGGCCAAAATCGTCATCGCCGCCCAGATTGACCTCGACCCCGCCCAGCGCGCCGATGCGCTGACCAAGGCAAAGCCGCATATTGACGCCGCGCTCGCGCAGGATGGGTGCCTCGCCTATGACTGGAGCGCGGACGGCAATGATCCCGCGCGCGTCAACGTGTTCGAGGAATGGTCAAGCGAGGAGGCGCTGGCGGCGCATTTTGCCGGACCCGCCTATGCCGGAATGCGCGACCATATCGGCACATTCGGGATGACCGGCGCACAAAGCCGCAAATACCGCGTGGATGCGGAAAGTCCGGTCTATAATGCGCAAGGCATGGCAACGGAGCGATTCGACTGAGAGTTTTGGGAGCAATCCTTGCCGGAGGGCAGGCTCGGCGTTTCGGCAGCGACAAGGCGCATGCTTTGTATGCGGGCGAGCGGCTGATTGACGCGGTGGCGGCGGCTCTATCGGCTCAGTGCGAAGCGGTGATCGTGTGCGGGCGCGAGGAAGCGGGCTTTGCCTGCATCGCGGACCGTCCAGAACGCGGCATGGGACCACTGGGTGGGCTGAATGCCGCGCTCCATCATGCGCAGGACCATGGCTTCGACGGGGTGCTGAGCGCCGGGGTGGACATTCCCGATCTGCCGCACGACCTTGCGCAGACGCTGAGCGGGACCGGGTCGGCCATCGTCCAGAGCCAGCCGGTCGTGGGGCTGTGGCCGGTCACGCTGGCTGGGACGTTGCAGGATTATCTGACCGAAGGGGGCCGCGCGCTCTATGGCTTTGCCGACCACGTGAGCGCACGAAAGATCACCTTTGATCCGCCCTTGATGAATGTGAACCGGCCCGAGGATTTGCCCCTGGATTTGCCGCCGGGCTGATCGCCTACAGCTTCAACATCTGCTTGCCGCGATTCTTTCCGGTGAACAGGCGCTTCAGGGTTTCAGGCGCGTTTTCAAAGCCTTCCTGAATGTCCTCCTGATAGGTCAGCTTGCCTTCCTGCACGAACCCCTCAAGCCGTTTGCGAATCGCGGGAAATTCGGGCGCCCAGTCCAGCACGATAAAGCCCGCCATGCTGGCCCGGCGGAAAATCAGGTTGAAGTAATTGCCCGGTCCCGAAGGTGTGCCGCCCGTCTCATACCGGCTGATCCCGCCGCAAATCACAACCCGCGCGCCTGTTGCAATATTGGCGAGCATATCATCGAGGATCGTGCCGCCGACATTGTCGTAAATCACATCAACCCCGCGCGGGCAGTGCTGTTTGATCTGTGCCTTCACATCCCCCGCCTTGTAATCGATGGCGGCGTCATAGCCCGCTTCGGCAACGAGCCACTCGCACTTCTCCGGTCCGCCTGCGATCCCGACCACACGGCATCCGGCGATCTTTGCGAGCTGGCCAACAACGCTGCCGGTCGCGCCTGCCGCTCCGGAAACGAGGACCGTATCGCCTGCCACAGGCTTGCCCACTTTGAAAAAGCCGCAATAGGCCGTCAGTCCTGTCGTCCCGAGGACGGAGAGAACCGCTGTCGGGGAAAGCGCCGTGTCCACCTTCGTCAGCCCCTCGCCATTGTGCACCAGATGCTCGGTCCAGCCGGTCGTGCCGAACACCAGATCGCCCACTGCAAACTTGCCATTGTTGCTCGCGATCACTTCGGCAATGCCGCCGCCGCGCATCACATCGCCAATCGCCATCGGCGCGACATAATCGGCGATGTTTTCCATCCAGCCCTTTTGCGCGGGATCAAACGAAAGATAGCGCGTTGCCAGCAGCATCTCGCCATCAGCCGGATCAGGTAATTGCGTCTCGACCAGTTTGAAATCGCCATCCTCGATCCCGCGTCCCCGGGGGTGGTCATTCAGCAGCCATTGGCGCGTGGTGGTGGGCATTGGGTTTCTCCTGACAAACGCAAAAACGGTGGTGTTCAACCACCCTATTGGAAGCGCGCGGCGCAGCGCTCCACGGACAAAAGTGTCAGTCGCCCCGCCGCCCGGTTCTGATAGCCTGCAAGATGAGGAGAGATTTGATGGGAATCGAGACGCACAAGACCTTCTGCCGTTTCTGCCACGCCAATTGCGCGATGGAGGTAGATGTCGAGAATGGGAAAGTGACAGCCGTGCGCGGCGATCCCGATGATCCGGCCTATGGCGGGTATACCTGCATGAAAGGGCGCGAACTGCCGGATTCGCACAACGCCGCCCATCGCCTGACGCAAAGTCTGGTGCGCGATGCGAATGGCGAGTTTCAGTCCACACCGATGCCGCAAACGCTGGCGCATATTGCAAGCGAGCTCAAACGCATCATCGCGCAATATGGGCCGGATTCGGTCGCGGTGTTCATGGGATCGGGCGGATACCAGAACAGCGCCGCATGGGCCGCCTCGCACAGTTTTACCCAGGCTATTGGCTCAAAGCACTTCTTCACCTCGGTTACCCTGGATCAGCCCGCCAAGGTTTTCACCACGGCCCGCTATGGCCATTGGGCGGCGGGGACGAACACGTTTTCGGAAAGCGATGTTGCGCTGCTGGTGGGCAACAATCCGATTGTCTCGCACTATTCACCGCCGGGTGGAGTGCCGCCATTCAGCCCCTCACGCCGCATCCGCGACCGGCAGGAGCAGGGCATGAAAGTGATCGTCGCCGATCCGCGGGAAAGCGATGTGGCGCGGCTTGCCGACATATACCTGCCGGTGAAGCCGGGCGAAGACCCCGCGCTGCTCGCCGGGATGCTCAACGTGATCATCACCGAAGAACTGTATGATCGCAATTTCGTCGCTGCGCATGTCGATGGGTTTGACGAACTCGCCGCCGCCGTCGCATCCATGACGCCACATATCGCCGCCGAGCGCGCGGGGGTCGACGTCGATCAAATGGTCGCCGCCGCGCGCATGTTTGCCGGCGCGTCGAAAGGCTGCGCGGTGACGGGCACCGGCCCTGAAATGGCGGGCAATGGCACGCTGACCGAATATCTCGTCACCTGCCTCAACACCTTGTGCGC
>JBARXS010000009.1:0-23011 GCA_049647465.1 Erythrobacter sp. | reverse complement strand
CGCCCACGTCGATATCGCCATACAGCAGGCTTTCGCCCACTTGTGTGCGACCGGTCACCTTGACGGTGGCTGGGTCGATTTTGGCGACCGTGCCATCGCCCTGCTCCTGAACCCAGACCGCGCCTTCGCCAGCGGCCAGAAAGCCGGGCTGTTTGCCCAGTTCGACCGAGCCTGTGACGGTGTTGGTTTCCGGGTCGATCTTTTGCAGCAGGCTCGTCTCGCTGGCGACGGCCCATAATGCGCCCTCTCCAAAGGCGAGGAAGAAGGTGCCTGGTGCCACATCCACGGTCGCGATCACTTCATTGGTGGCCGGGTCAATGCGCGCAATCTTGCCCTCGGCATCGCTTGGCACCCAAACAGAGCCAGCACCCGCAACCACATTGGTTTCCCCGCGCGGTTCCGCCAGACCCGTCTCCAAAATCGCGTCCACCTCGGCCGTTTCGATATTGATCTTGTAAAGGTTGAGGTCGGGGCAATTGGCGGCCCACAGGAAGCCTTCGGTCAGCGCCATCGTCCCGCACGGGCGCGGCATTTTGACGGTAGCTTTCAGCCCTTCCGTGGTCCACTGTTCGACCATGCCCTCGGTCTGGGAGCTACGATTGGTGACCCACACCGTGTCACCATCAATGGTGAGAAAATCGACAAACCCGGGCGCTTCGATAACCTTTTCATCGAAAGCCATTTTACCCGGATTTTCCGGCGCTGGTTCTTCAGCGCAGCCGGCCACAGACAAACTGGCCAGAAAGACTGGGGCCAAGGATAAAAACCTTTTCATTCGCATTCTCCAGCCAAAAGCACCGCGATCACGGCGGGGCTGCCCACTCATGCATGCCCTCCCAGACATTCAAGCGTTCGCACATTTGTTGCGTTACGCCTTTGCCACACGACCATATGGATAATACCAAAGATCACAACGGTAATAATTTTGCGATGGACATGCCTCCCGATTGTGGCGATGCTGCGATTGCGAAAGGAAACGACTCATGTTCAATGGACTTCGCCGCGCCGGGGCATTCGCAATGCTGGTATGCGCCCTTCTGGTGGCTTCTTGCAGTGAAAGCCCGGAGGAAGCCGCCGCACCCCGTACAGAGTTCAACATTGGCTGGTCGATCTATGCCGGCTGGATGCCGTGGGCTTACGCTGAGCAATCCGGAATCGTGAAGAAGTGGGCCGACAAATACGGCCTCGACATCAACTTTGTGCAAGTCAACGACTATGTTGAATCGGTGAACCAATACACCGCGGGCCAGCTGGACGGGGTGACGGTCGCAAACATGGACGCGCTGACTATTCCGGCGGCGGGCGGCAAGGATACAAGCGCGATTATCGTCGGTGACTATTCCAACGGGAATGACGGCCTGCTGATCAAGGGCAGCGATCAATTGAGCGCGATCAAGGGCCGGTCCATCAATCTGGTCGAGCTATCGGTTTCGCACTATCTGCTCGCCCGGGCGCTGGATTCGGTCGATATGACGATGACCGATGTGAGCACGGTGAACACTGCGGATGCCGATATTGCCGGAGCCTTCACCTCACCCGACGTAACCGCGGCCGTCGCGTGGAACCCGCAGCTGACCACGATGAAACAAACACCGGGCGCCAGTCTGGTATTTACTTCTGCCGATATTCCGGGCGAGATCGTCGACTTGCTGGTGGTCGATACAGCAACGCTCAAGGCGAATCCCGATCTGGGCAAGGCACTTGCGGGTATCTGGTATGAGACGATGGCGCTGATCAGTCAGGACACTGAAGAGGCTGCAAAAGCGCGCGCCGCGATGGCCGCATTGGCAGGCGCGTCGCCCGAACTGTTCGAGGCGCAGCTTGCGACCACGTTCCTCTACACCGATCCCGCAGCCGCAGTGGCGGCGACTTCGGACGATGCTTTGGTCGAGACCATGACGAAGGTGCGCGACTTCAGCTTTGCACAGGGCCTGTTTGGTCAGGGCGCGCGGTCAGCCGATGCGGTCGGCATGTCGTTCCCGGGGGGGAAGACACTGGGGGACACTCAGAATATCACGCTGCGGTTTGACGCAACCTATATGCAGATGGCCGCTGACGGATCGCTTTGATCGCGTGAAACCGTCCTGCCCCGTGATCGTGATGCGGCACATATGAACTGGTTGATCAGCCAGATGCGACCGGGCAATAAAGTGCTCATGGGTCTCATCCCCGTCCTTGTTCTGGTGGTGCTCTATCTCATCTTCGCGTCAGAGCGGCACGCGCTGAATCCAAATGACAAGATCCTGCCCCTGCCCGATGCGATGGCAGAGGCGATGTGGGGTCTGGTGTTTGAGCGGGACCAGCTTTCAGGGCGCTACCTCTTCTGGTCAGACACGCTGGCCAGCCTGCAAAGGCTTGGACTCGGGCTGGCGATCAGCACGCTCACCGCTCTGGTTGTCGGCCTGTTGCTGGGCGTGCTGCCTACCTTTCGTGCGACATTCGGAATACTGGTCACCTGTATTGCGGTGATCCCGCCGATTGCGCTGCTGCCGATCCTGTTCATCACATTCGGCCTTGGCGAAACGGCCAAGGTTGCCCTGATTGTCATCGGTATCGCGCCTTTCATGGTGCGCGATATTGCCGCCTATATCACCGCCCTGCCGCGCGAGCAGATGGTGAAGGCGCAGACACTGGGCGCGAGCACATGGCAATTGATGCTGCGCGTCGCTCTGCCGCAGGCAATGCCGCGCCTCATTCAGGCCTTGCGACTCTCGCTCGGGCCGGCATGGGTGTTCCTGATCTCTGCCGAGGCAATCGCGTCTGACATCGGGCTGGGATACCGCATCTTTCTGGTGCGCCGGTACCTCGCGATGGATGTCATCCTGCCCTATGTCGCATGGATCGCGCTGCTCGCCGCCAGCATTGATTTCGCGCTGAATATGCTGAGCCGCAAGAGCTTTCCGTGGGCGCATGGAGACAGCCATTGAGTGTTGCTCAACACCCTGCATCGGACCCCGGCCCCGCCCTGAGCCTGCGCAATGTCTGGGTCGAATATGGCGACAAGGTTGTGCTGGAACGGGTCAATCTGGACATTGACGAAGGGGCCTTTGTCTCTGTCGTCGGGCCATCGGGCGCGGGCAAGAGCAGCCTCTTGCGGCTTGTGCTGGGGCAGGATTCGCCGTCGCGCGGGTCCATCCTGCTGGACGATGTTCCGCTAAAGCCCGGATGTACGCCCGATCGCGGTGTCGTGTTTCAGCGCTATTCGGTGTTTTCGCATCTTACGGTGCTGGGCAACACGATCTTTGGCCTTGAATGCGCCGATGCGCCGTTCTCCGCGCGGCTGTTCGGCAAGGCTCGCCGGGCTGCGGTAGCTGAAGCAAAAGAGATGCTGGAGGCGGTGGGTCTCGGAGACAGCCTGAACCTGTATCCCACGCAGATGTCTGGCGGGATGCAGCAGCGCCTCGCCATCGCGCAAGCCCTCATCAAGCGCCCTCGCATCCTGCTCTTGGATGAGCCGTTCGGCGCGCTGGACCCCGGCATTCGCGCCGATATGCATGGTCTGATCACGCGGTTGTGGCGCGAATATTCGCTGACCATCATCATGGTGACGCATGACATTCAGGAAGCGTTTTCGCTCGGCACGCGCGTGCTTACACTCGACAAGACGCGCGTCGATCCGCACGCGCCCAACCGGTATGGAGCGACGGTGATCTATGACCTCTCGCTGGACCGCAAAATCGCACGCGAGGCACAACTTGCCGCAGTTGAGAGGAGCGAGACGCCCGAAGGCGATCCGCTTCTTGACACCAGTATTACGATTGACAGAATAGATAATAATTGAGAGAGGAGACCCATCATGGCTTCCGAACCCGCCAACGACACCCCGAGCCTTGCCCGCCTGAGTATGAGCCTTCCCTCAGAGCTCCTTCACCACCTTGACCAGATGGTCGAGGAGCGTGAATTGCCCTCGCGCTCACAGCTTATCGCGCAGCTTATCCGGCACGCCCTCGCCGAACATAAGGCGCAGACCCGGCCCGAAGCGACACTCGCGGGGACCATCACGCTGGTCTATCGCGGCGATCAGGGCAGCGTGCGGCATCAGCTTGCAACGACCCAGCATCACTTCCTCAAGGAAGTGATCTCCTCGCAGCATGTCTTTCTGGAAGGCGATCAATCGCTCGAAGTGTTGCTGGTGCAAGGTCCGGCGCTGCGACTGGACGAATTGTGCAACGCGCTGCGCAGCATTCGCGGGGTGCGCCAGCTTGAACTGGTGACCACGACCGCGCTGCTCCCGCCGTTGCATGAGCAGGATGGCGAGGCTCCGAAGGCTTCCCACAAACCGGGCAAGGCCGCATGACCGGCAATCTGGGCGATCCTCTCGCCGCGCGCGACCATGCCCGCGCGATGGAAGGCACTGTCGTTGAGGCCATGCCAACGCTGCCGCCTGTGGCCGACGATTTGCCTGAAGGTGTCACGGTGGACGACCTCGTCTGGGAAGAGACGATTGCTCCCGGCGGCTATTCAGCCCGGCGCATCACGCGCGGGACACGCCTGCGCATGATCGACACGCGCGGCGATGCCTGCGCTTCGCTGATGATCTTCAATGCGGAAATGCCGACCGAGCGGCTGAACGTGGCTGACACGGTCAAGGTGCAGTGGAACGCCTATCTCGAAGCGGGCAAGCTGCTGCTCTCCGACATGGGCCGCGTGTTGATGAGCATTCTGGACGATGACGCCCAGACGCATGACGCCTTTTGCGGCACATCGAACGCCGCCACCAACGCGGCGAAATATGGCGAGGGTCGCAATTCGGGCGCCTGCCCCAACGGGCGGGACCGGTTGCTGCTGGGTGCGGCCAAATTCGGGTTGAGCCGCCGCGATGTTCACCCCTGCATCAATTTCTTCAAAGGCACCCGGATCGAGCATGACGGTGGGATCACTCCGGTTATCGGTCCATTTCAGGCGGGGCGAACGGTGGTGCTGCGCGCAGAGATGGACGTGATCGTGGTGCTGGCCAATTGCCCGCATGTGCTGGACCCGCGCACGGAATACAGCGTCACGCCCTTGCGCGTCTCGGCATGGCGCGGAGCCGTCACGCCCGCTGACGATCCCATTCGCAACGCGACACCCGAAGGCCTGCGCGCTTTCCTGAATGTCGAAGATTATTGCCGCCGTTAAGGCAGGGGCTGACTGGTATGACTGACGCAATCGGAGAAACAGGCCTTACCGGAACCATCGTCCACGATGAAGTGGTCCCTGCACGCGCACCTTGGCTCCATCATATCAAAGCCGGACAGACGCTGCGGATTGTCGATCTGGAGGGCAATCAGGCGGTCGATTTCCTGATCTATTCCACCGCCGATGATGCAGAGCGTTACAGCGCGCAGGATACGGTCGCGGCGCAAGGCAATATTTTCCTGCGCGAAGGCAGCGTCATCCGCTCCAATGAGGGCAACGCGATGATGACGGTGATGGGCACATCGGTCGATTATCATGACACGATCGGCGGGGCGTGTTCCTGCGAGTCCAACACGCTGCGATACGGCCATCACACCAAGGCAGAGCACGCCTGTGTCGACAATTTCCTTGAAGCCAACCTGACCGAGGGGCGGGGCAAGCGGGACATGGTTTCCAACATCAATTTCTTCATGAACGTGCCGGTTATGCAGGACGGTTCGCTGGGTATTGTCGATGGCATTTCCGCGCCCGGATTAACGGTTGATCTGCGCGCGGAGATGGATGTCACGGTGGTGGTCTCCAACTGCCCCCAGATCAACAATCCGTGCAACGGCTTTAACCCCACGCCGGTGCGGATGATCGTCACCGCATGAACCGCGATACGGTACTTGTCGCGAACCGCGGAGCCATCGCCACAAGGATCATCAGGACAGTGCGCGCAATGGGCCTGCGCTCCGTCGCGGTCTATTCGGAGGCTGACGCGGATTCGCTGCATGTGACGCAGGCGGATCTGTCCGTGTGCATCGGGCCAGCGTCTGCGGCTGAGAGCTATCTCAATATCGATGCGATCCTTGATGCAGCGCGCGAAACCGGAGCGGGACTGATCCATCCGGGCTACGGCTTCCTCGCCGAGAACGCCGAGTTTGCCGAACGCTGCGAGGCGGCGGGCATCGCCTTTATCGGGCCGACGCCGGACAATATCCGCACTTTCGGATTGAAACACAGCGCCCGCGCGCTGGCGGCGGCCAACGGTGTGCCGCTGGCCCCGGGCACTGATCTCTTGACCGGCGAGGATGAAGCCGCACAGGCCGCCGAGGCAATCGGCTATCCCATCATGCTCAAGGCAACCGCAGGCGGTGGCGGGATCGGGATGAGCATCTGTCACTCGGAGACCGAAGTGCGCGACGCCTTCGCCACGGTGGCGCGCCTGGGGCAAGGCAATTTCGGCGATGCGGGCGTCTTCCTTGAACGCTACATCGCCAATGCGCGCCATATCGAAGTGCAGATTTTCGGCGACGGGGCGGGTCGGATCATGCCTTTGGGCGAACGCGATTGCTCGCTGCAACGCCGTAACCAGAAAGTCGTCGAGGAGGCGCCAGCACCGGGCCTTTCTGACACTGTCCGCGAAGAGCTCATCGCGGCGGCTGTGCGATTGGGCGAAGCGGCGAATTACCGCTCTGCCGGGACGGTTGAATTCCTGTTCGATGCGGCGACACAGGAATTCTACTTTCTGGAGATGAACACCCGGCTTCAGGTCGAACACGGCGTCACCGAAGAGGTTATGGGCATCGATCTGGTCGAATGGATGGTTCGCGGCGCAAGCGGCGACTTTTCCTTTATCGACACCCCGCCACCCACACGCAACGGCCATGCGGTACAGGTGCGGCTCTATGCCGAAGACCCCGCCCTGGATTACCGCCCGACCACTGGCACGTTGACCGCGCTGCATTTCCCCGAAGATATCCGTGCGGACACATGGGTCGCGGCTGGCAGCACGATCAGCGCGTGGTACGATCCGATGATCGCGAAACTGATCACGCACGCGCCCAGCCGCACGGGCGCGATCACGGCGATGCAGGCTGCTCTGGATGCGACCCGCATTGACGGAGTGGAGACCAATCTGCGCTGGTTGCGCGATGTGGTGCGCGATGCGCGCTTTGGCCACGGCGAGGTTCACACCAAACTGCTGGATAGGATCGGATATCAGCCAAACAGCTTCCGCGTTGTCTCCGGCGGGACCGCCACGACGGTGCAGGATTGGCCCGGCAGGCAAGGCCTTTGGGCCATCGGTGTGCCGCCATCCGGCCCGATGGATGACCGCTCTTTCCGCCTGGGCAACACGATGCTCGGGAATGCGGAAGGCACAGCCGGACTTGAGGTGACATTCACAGGGCCGACACTCGTGTTCAACGCGCCTGCGCGGATTTGCCTGACCGGCGCTGACTTTGGCGCAAAACTTGACGATCAACCGGTGGAGCGCGGTGTGCCGATCGACATTGCGGCAGGCCAGACGCTCTCCATGGGACGCGTTTCGGGTGCAGGCGTTCGCGGCTATATCCTGTTTGCAGGCGGGCTGGATGTTCCGCCTTATCTGGGCAGTCGTGCCACGTTTGAATTGGGCCAGTTCGGCGGCCACGCGGCGCGCCGTTTGCTGGCGGGAGACACTCTGCATCTGGCTGACAATCCCGTCGTTAGTCATCAGCCCCTACCCGCGCCCCCCACGATTGAAGAGCAATGGACTTTGCGCGTCCTGTATGGCCCGCATGGCAGCCCCGATTTCTTCACCGACGACGACATCGAAACGATCACCAGCGCGGACTGGAAGGTGCACTACAACTCCAACCGCACGGGCGTGCGACTGGTCGGGCCAAAGCCGCAATGGGCGCGCCAGGATGGCGGGGAAGCGGGGCTTCATCCCTCAAATATCCACGACAATCCCTATGCCATCGGCGCGGTCGATTTCACTGGGGACATGCCGATCATTCTGGGACCGGACGGTCCATCGCTCGGCGGATTTGTCTGCCCCTTTGTCGTGATCGCGGCGGATCGCTGGAAGATCGGACAATTGGCGCCCGGCAACACCGTCCGCTTTGTGCCGGTGAAGCTGGAGGATGCCAAAGCGGCTGAGACCGACTCGGTATCTGCACAGACTGCCCGGCCAATTGGCAAACTCAGCCCGATCCTCGCGGACATGCCGCAGCAAGGCACAAAGCCGCGCACCGTCTATCGCCAGCAGGGCGACCGCAATATCCTGGTCGAATACGGGCCGATTGTTCTGGACATAGAGCTTCGCATCCGGGTGCACGCATTGCTGGCCCGGCTTGAGGAAATGGCGCTGCCCGGCGTCGTTGATATCGTGCCGGGCATTCGCTCTTTGCAGCTGCACTTTGATGGTGATGTGCTGGATCAGAAGGGTGCGCTCGCCGCGCTGATTCAGGCCGAGGAGGCGCTGGGCGATCTGGAGGATTTCACCATCCCCTCGCGCATTGTCCACCTCCCGCTCAGCTGGCGCGATCCCGCGACGATCGAAACGATCGAGAAATATATGGGCGCGGTCCGCGATGATGCGCCGTGGTGCCCCGATAATATCGAGTTCATCCGCCGGATAAACGGTTTGCCCGATGCCGACGCTGTCGAGGATATCGTCTTCAACGCCAGCTATCTCGTCATGGGTTTGGGCGATGTATATCTCGGCGCGCCGGTCGCAACCCCGGTCGATCCGCGCCACCGGCTTGTCACCACCAAATATAACCCGGCGCGCACATGGACACCGCCCAATGTCGTCGGGATAGGCGGTGCGTATATGTGCATTTACGGGATGGAGGGTCCAGGCGGATACCAGCTGTTCGGGCGCACGATCCAGGTCTGGAACACCTACCGCGAAACCGACGCCTTCACCGATGGCAAGCCGTGGTTGCTGCGGTTCTTCGACCAGATACGATTCTACCCCGTCAGCGCGGAGGAACTGGCCGAATGGCGGCGCGATTTTCCGACCGGGCGGCGCTCAATCAAGGTTGAGGAGTCGCATTTCAGCCTCAAAGAACACCGCGCATTCCTTGCCGAAAACGCTGCATCCATCGCCGAATACGAAGAACAGCGCGAAGCCGCCTTCGCCGCCGAACGCGCCCAGTGGGAGCGCGATGGCGAGTTTGACCGTGTCAGCGAGCTGATCGAGGAAACGGTAGACGGCTTGGGTGAAGACGCCGCCATCGATCTGCCAGAGGGCAGCGAGATGATCGAAGCGCCCTTCGGTGGCAGCGTCTGGAAGCTCCTCGTCAAGGAAGGCGATGCGGTGGAAGCGGGCCAGACCATCGCCGTGATCGAAGCGATGAAGATGGAAAGCCCGCTTGAAAGCCCGTCCAGCGGAACGATTACCGGGCTGTACATTGAAGAACGCCAGTCGATCGAACCCGGCGCGCCCATTCTTGCCATGAGGACCAGTTCATGACGACGCTCGACCGCCAGAGCCCCGCTGCCATCGCCGCTGCGGTGAACAGCGGTGCAACCAGCGCCGAGGCTGTTGCGCGTGATACGTTGGAGCGGCTTGCAGCCTATGATGCGGTTCAGCCGCAGGTCTGGATCAGCCGCGCCGAGCCTGAGGCAATGATAGCGGCAGCCAAAGCCATAGACGCGCGCGTCGCAGCGGGTGAGCAACTGCCGCTGGCGGGTGTGCCCTTTGCCGCGAAAGACAACATCGATGTGGCCGGGTTTGAAACCACCGCCGGTTGCCCGGCCTTTGCCTACTTACCCGATCAATCCGCCACCGCCACCGCGCGACTGCTGGAAGCGGGCGCGATCTGCGTGGGCAAGACCAATCTGGACCAGTTCGCCACTGGCCTGGTGGGAACCCGCACCCCCTATGGCATTCCGCGCAATGCCTATCACCTCGATTATGTCAGCGGCGGATCAAGCTCCGGTTCGGCTGTGGCCGTTGCGGCGGGGGTGGTCGCCTTTGCGCTGGGTACCGACACGGCGGGATCGGGGCGCGTTCCGGCGGCTTTCAATCACCTGATCGGCATGAAGCCCACAAAGGGCCGCTGGAGCACGAACGGGTTAGTGCCAGCCTGCCGCTCCATTGATTGCATCACGGTGTTTACTGACACTGTAGCCGATGCCAAGCTGGTCGATGAGGTGATCGCAGGCTTTGACCCGTCCGATCCCTGGTCGCGACCGCTCGAAAATCACGCCGTCACCGCCAGACGCATCGGTGTGCCCCGTCCCGATCAGCGCGCGTGGTTTGGCGATGCGCAGTCAGAATATCTGTATGATCAGGTGCTCGTTGAGCTCGCGCAGCATGCCGAGATAGTCGAGATCGATATCGAGCCGCTCAATGAAGCCGCTGCGCTGCTGTATAATGGTCCGTGGGTGGCAGAGCGAACAGCCGCGATCGAAGCACTGCTAAAGACCAACCCCGAAGCGATTGACCCGACAGTGCGCGCGGTGGTGGAGCCGGGGCTGGACATCAGCGCGGTGGAGACCTTCAACGGTATCTACGCCATGGCCGCGCTAAAACGTCATGCGGACCAGATGTGGGACGATATCGACCTGCTGGCCTTCCCGACCACTGGCACCACATACCGCGTCGCTGAGCTGACTGTGGAGCCCGTTGCGCTCAACAGCAATCTGGGCCGCTACACCAATTTTGTGAACCTGCTGGACATGGCCGCGCTCGCCATTCCGGCGGGAGCACGGGCAAACGGGACCGGATTTGGCATCACGCTGATCGGGCCTGCCCACAGCGATCACAGCCTGATGGCCACAGCGCGAACCTATCTGGCATCGGCAGACCTGCCTGCCCCACCGCCACTCGATCTGGCCCCTGATCTGGAGACGAAAATGGACACAGTGAAACTTGCCGTAGTTGGAGCGCATCTGAAAGACATGCCGCTGCATTGGCAGCTGACGTCGCGCGATGCGGAGTTTGTTGGCGCGTTTGAAACGGCTCCGACCTACCGGCTTTATGCCATTGCCGACAGCGTTCCTCCAAAGCCTGCGCTGGTCCACAGTGATGATGGTGCCTCGATCAAGGTTGAGGTGTATGAACTTGATGTCGCAGCCTTTGGCAGCTTCGCAGCCGAAGTGCCCGCCCCGCTGGCGATCGGAACAGTGGTTCTGGCCGACGGATCAAGCGTGAAGGGATTCGTTTCCGAGCCCCGCGCAACCAACGGTGCGAAAGACATCACCGATCTTGGAGGATGGCGTGCCTTTATTGAAACAACAACGCCGTGAAATAAACTAACAAGCCTATCGCAAAGGTGTGTCAAAAGAACGTCAAAAACTGGGAAACACGCCGTCAAAACGCAGTGTTACGCTTGACGGCATCCTTCATATCGATACGTTCGGGCAGGTAACAACAACAAGACAGATGGGAGACATGTGCCTGACCTGACCACGATTGTGGCTTGGGCACACTAGACTTTGGGCGTTCGCCCGGAATTAATGAGGTGAGCAGCGTGCCCGGAGTTCAAGTTGGAAACCGCATAATCGGGGCAGATGCTCCTGTGACCGTAGGTTGGGAAAATATCGGGCGCGTCGAAGGCGGACCGTTCAAGCAATTCTTCTTCACCTATTTCCAGCCCGTGATGCTCTTCGCAGCCATCGCTTTTTGGTATTACGCGCCAAACTCCATCGCAGTCGCATCGACAGCGTTCATGATCGGGATCGGTTTCAAGATCCTGCTGCTCGGCCTCGAATGGGTCAATCCGCGCTATGAAAGCTGGAAGCTGACCTGGAAGGAGTTCGCCACCGATCTCTTTTACGTCGGGCTGGGCTTCACTGTGCTGAGAATGGCTGACTCCTACATTGGTGCAGATGTCATGATCGAGTTCGTCCAGGGCGTCTTCGACTGGGACAAATTCTCATGGTTCACCGCACTGCCGCTGCTGGTCCAGGCCTTGGCGATCTCGATGATATTCGATTTCGGTCAGTATTGGATGCATCGTGGAATGCACAACTGGTATCCGCTGTGGCTGACCCACGCGCCGCACCATTACATCACGCAGCTCAACATCAATAAAGGCGCTATTGGCAACCCGGTAGAGCTGATCCTGATTGGACTTGGTGTAGGTGGCTTCTTTGACTTCCTGCCACGTGCTTTTCTTCTGGCCGGAGCGATTGGCCTAACCGTGGCGGTGTATCAGCACATCAATGTCCGCTTCAACACGCCGGGCTGGTGGCGCTATATCTTCAACACTGTTGAACATCACAGCGTTCACCATTCGCAGGACTATCAGGCGACCCGCAGCAATTACTCGGCCACCTGGATTATCTGGGATCGCATCTTTGGCACCTGCGTCGATGGCGAAGCAGAAGTACTCGGCATGGAGGGCGGTCGCCGCATGGATATCCGCGAGACAATGCACTTCCCGTTCACCGAGGGCTACAAGAGCACCAAAGCTTGGTTTCAGGAACGCTTTGGCCAGCCAGCAGAGCAGAGCCAAGAACCGGCAGAATAGTGGCGACTTGGATCGTCTGGGGGGCGTACCAGTTGATCGGACTGTCTACTTGCCGGGGGGCTTTCAGGCGCTGTGACCATCAATCTGCCTTTTATTGACGCGATCTGGCGTGCGCGAGGCGCACTGGTCGTTGATGAGGAAATGACGCCTGCCAAGGCCTTTGAGCGGCTTGATCCCATGTTCCAACTGCATGGTACACGCTACGCTGTCGATGGCGATACGTTGACCTATACCAAGGAAAATCCCACCCCTCAGGACAGGCTGGCAACCTTTACGCGCGGCTCTCTGAAGGTGGAGGCGCAACAAGGCCGGATACGGGTAAGCTATGACGTAAGAAGCCATGCTCTGCTGTACTGCTTTCTTGCGCCACTCCTGTTCCTGAGTTTCGCAGGGCTTGCTCTGGGCCTGAATGTGATCGACCCGCCCAAAGAAAAGGACGAGACCGAGGAAAGCGCGGAGGCAGACGAAGAGCCAGCCCGGTTGCACTGGATTGACCAGATGCTTGGCGCGCCGGAACCGGACAACCCTGATGAAAAGGATGACAAAGAAGAAAGCGACGAAGACGAGGTGGAGCCGAGGCATTCGCCTACTTCCGCCTATGTGCTCGCGGGGATATTCTTCCTCATCTACTGTGTTGGCCGGTTTCTGGAGCCGTTTCTTTTGAGGCGAACATTGCGCCGCGCACTGACCGATCCGGACTGGGAATTGCCGATCAATCCATCCGACAGACGTGATGTGGCCACGCCGACCTTTGCCAAAACCGAGGACTGACGCGGCCCCATAACGCACCCCATCCGGACTCGATCTTAGAACAATCGCTTTTGGTTTTCCGGACCACTCGGCTAACGCCGCACCGCGCTTTGCCTTCGCAAGCGTTACCGGAGTTCCCTCGCCTTGCCAGACCAATCCTTTTGGGAAACGCACGATGCCGCCTGTTCGCGCGGGGACCACACCTATATCGATCCGCAGACCGGTTTCATGGTGTTCACCCGCGTCGGTCTGCTTGATCGCGGACGGTGCTGCGGGGCCGGATGTCGCCACTGCCCTTTCGGACATGAGAGCATAAAGCTTGAGGCGCGCGCGCGGAAGATCCAGCAGGCAGCATGGTTGACGCAGGATACGCCGGACCTCTCAGGCACAATCGCGCTGCTGTTCTGGAGCGGCGGGAAAGACAGCTTTCTTGCCTATAGCCGGATGATCGAGGAAGCGGACGCACAGATCGTCTTGCTGACCACTTTCGATGCCCGCACGCGGATGATCGCCCATCAGGAATACAGCGTTGATGTGGTGGTGGAGCAGGCGACAAAGCTTGGCGCGCCTCTCATCGGAGTGCCGCTGCATTCGGGCGCGGAATATGTCGAGCATGTCCTGCCCGCCCTCGATCTGGTCCCCGGTTGTACGAAGCTTTGTTTTGGCGATCTGCATCTGGAGCATATTCGCGAATGGCGTGAAAGGGCCTTTGGCGCCCATCCCCGCACCAGCACTCTCGATCTGGTGTTTCCGCTTTGGCAATCCGATTATACCGCGCTGCTGCACGAGCTCGAGGCCTCAGGCGCGACCACAATGATCAGCGCGGTTGCGCAGGATCTGCCGCAGGTCGCGATTGGTGACCGATTCAATGCAGAGCTGATCGAGCGCCTGCCACCACACGTCGATCCGTTTGGCGAAAATGGCGAGTTTCACACGCGCGTTCTTCTAGGCTGACGGCTTTGAGTTGAAGGTTTGCAGGAAAGGCGCACCGGCCGCTACATACATTGCGCCAAGGAGAGATTGCGATGAAGGATCACGAGTCCGTTGCGCTGGCGGATTTTCACGAGATGCCGTCAGAACAGATGCTGAAGCAGGCCATTGCCTTTCGGGAGCGCATGAAAACGCGCCATTCGATACGCGCGTTTTCCGATAGGCCGGTGGACCGCTCGATCATCGCAGCCGCGATCGCTGCCGCTGGTCTGTCGCCCAGCGGGGCCAATCACCAGCCATGGCATTTCTGCGCCATCGGATCGCCGGAGAAGAAGAAGACCCTGCGCGAGCTGGCCGAAAAAGAAGAGCGCGAGTTTTACGCAGGGCGAGCGGGCGATGCATGGCTGGACGCGCTCAGCCCACTAGGGACAGACGCGAACAAGCCATACCTTGAACACGCGCCATGGATCATCGCCATTTTCGGACAGCGCAAAGGCGGCATTGAGGAAGACGAGGTTCAGCAGAACTATTATGTTCCGGAATCCGTCGGCATTGCGATGGGTGTCCTCATCAGCGCGCTGCATCATGCCGGATTGTGTATGCTCACCCACACACCAAAGCCGATGACGTTCCTGCATGATCTGTGCGGGCGACCGAGGAATGAAAAGCCGTATCTGCTTCTGGTGGTAGGTTATCCGGCCAAGGATGCGACAGTCCCGCTGCACGCTCTGAAGAAAAAGCCCCTGGAACAGATCGCCTCTTTCATCTGATATCACTCGATCAACGGCTCCATTCTGTTTTGCGAATGATTTGCAATTGCCGAAATCCGCGATATGCTGGTCCGAGAATTTCACGAAGGACACCAGTATGAAATCGACGATCAAAGTCTGGTCGGGGCTTGGCCTTGCCACCGCCCTTTTGGGTGCGGGTCTCTCAGGATGCGCTGATGAAACCGGAGACGCGGGCGAGACATCGACCGCTGCCGCACAAGCAGGCGAAGGTGGTGAAGGTGACGGCGGCGAAGGTGAAGGTGGCGAGGGCGAAGCGGGCGCTGGCGACGGCGAAGGCGGCGTTGTTATTTCCGACGCGGCCACCGACCCGATCGTCTACGGATCGGCCCTCGCAATTGTAGAGGCGCATGCGGTCGCCGCGCTTGACGCATACAAGGCCGGCCAAACCGATGCAGCGGGCGAAATGTTCGGGCATCCGGTGTCGGAAGTCCTGGCGGATATGACCCCTGTGTTTGAAGATTTGGGAGTTGCCGACTTTTCCAGCACGCTGTCCGATGCCTCCAAGGCTGCTCTGAATGGCGAAAGCGTTGAAGTCGTCGAAAAGCGCTATGACGCGATCATCGCAGCCTTGCGCGGAGCGGCCAGCAAGGCTCCGCAAAGCGATCTGAGCGTGGGAGCGATTGCAGCAGGGATCACCGCTGACCAGATCGAGCGGGCAACCGACATGTACAAAACCGCAGCAGGCTCTGACATTTACCCACCCTATCTCGACGGGTACGGCTTTTATAAGGCCGCCGTCGGCGTGTTTGATCGCAATGGCACAGCGATCAAGACTTACAATTCAGGCCTGCATGCCGACATCGGCGCAGCCATCACCCAGCTCGCCGCCGCGTATCCGGGTGCCGAGCGTCCTGAAAAGCTCGATGCCGACCAGAGCAAGATGCTGGCTGCCTCATCCAAAGTCAATCTGGGGCTTCCCTCGACATAGGCCCAAAAGGGCTCAGCCCCGGCGGGTGATCCCGTTTGCCAGCAAGCGGTTGACACAGCCCGCCACATCCTGCGTTTTCGGAGCAGGCTCTGCGCCGGTCCCCTCATTCCATACGGCATAGCGCAGGCCGACAAAGACGTTCATGCCCATAACCGCCCAGGCCTCCACTTCGCCCAGGTCATCGCGGAATTCTCCGGCGGCCACGCCAGCTTGCAACCGCTTGCCGATCCGCTGTGCGATAGTCTCATAATGGGTCCGGTAGCTGTCGGGATCAACGAATTCCGCCTCATCAATGATGCGGTAGATTTCCTTATGCTCTTTCGCGAAGTCGAGGAATGCGGCGAGTGCCGCCTGCTCGATCTGGAGCGCTGACATTTCCTGCGAAATCGCCGCGCGGGCGCTGGATCGCACATTGTCACTCATATCCAGAACCAGCGCGCGGAACAGCGCATCCTTGCTGTCGAAATAGGTGTAGAAGCTTCCCAGCGCGACACCGGCGCGTCGGGTTATCGAGCTCACGGAAGCTTCGTGAAAGCCCTTTTCACCGAATTCGATGGCTGACGCATCCAGCAATTTGCGCAAAGTCCGCCGACCTCTCTCGGTTCTTGGAGCTTTGCCTTGGGACGCGCTTCCCCCTGATTTGCGAGTGGGCGTTTGCGTGCTGCTGTCATCTGCGGCGGCATCGTGATCGTGACCGGCCCCGGCCCCGGCACCTTCGACTATCGTCTCGCTGTTGCGCTTATGCATCGTCGCCTACCCCTCTCGCATAAAAGAGTAAGCTGCAAGCCAAGTGGTCACAAGTATAAACTTGAAAGTTGGTTCACCTTTCAATATTGCAGCTTTAAACCGCTTAATGACGGGAGAGGGGAAACCATGAAAAAACGCAATCTCACCAACCGCGCGATCCTGCTGGCCGGGTGCGCAGGCCTGTTCGCCATAGCTGCACCTGCTGCCGCTCAAGACGCGCCGGATACCGAAACCGGTGCTCAGGAGGACGATAATCCCGGCATCATCGTCACCGCCCGCCGCCGTGAAGAACGGATCACCGATGTTCCGCTCTCAGTCACCGCACTGGCTGGTGACGACTTGATCCAGCAGGGCATTCAGGACCTGACCCAGATCGGACAGCAAGTCCCCAACATCACTCTCGAAGTCAGCCGCGGTACCAACACCACCCTCACCGCGTTCATCCGCGGTGTCGGTCAGCAGGATCCCGTTGCCGGATTTGAAGCGGGCGTTGGCCTCTATATCGACGATGTCTATCTCAACCGTCCGCAGGCCGCCGTTCTCGACATCTACAATGTCGAACGGATCGAGGTTCTGCGCGGCCCGCAAGGCACGCTGTATGGCCGCAATACAATCGGCGGCGCGATCAAATATGTCACGGCAGAATTGCCTGATGAAACCAGCCTGATGGTGCGCGGCACCTATGGCTCGTTCGATCAGGCGGACCTCATTGTCTCCGGCTCAACCCCGATAACCGACACCCTGACCATCGGCGCAAGCGGCGCACGGCTCTCGCGCGGCGGGTTTGGCGATAACCTCAATCTGGGGACCGAAAACTACAACAAGGATGTGTGGGGCGCGCGCGGCACGATCGAGTTTGACAATGGCCCCGTCTTCATCCGCCTTTCTGGTGACTACGTGCTCGATGAAAGCGAAGCGCGTCAAGGCGCTCGCCTGATTCCCGGCCAGTTGTCCGGGGCACCCGTGCTGGATAGCGTGTTTGACACGCGCGCTGGTCTCGACGTGGTCGATCAGGAAGTCGAAGCCTATGGCGGCGCGCTGAATATCGCGATTGAGGTGTCCGATACGATCACCTTGAAGTCGATCACCGGCTATCGCGAAGACAGCTCAACCACTCCCATCGACTTTGACAGCCTTCCCGCTGCCGATCTTGATGTGCCTGCGCTCTATGAAAACGACCAGTTCAGCCAGGAATTGCAGATCCTTTACGAAGGTGACAGGCTTTCAGGCGTGCTGGGTGCCTATTATCTGAACGCAAACGCCTTCACCGCGTTTGACGTGGCGCTGTTTACGACCGTTCCCGGCCTCAATGCCCAAACGCTTGGCGATGTAAATACCGAAACATGGTCGGTGTTTGGCGATTTCACCTATGATCTGACTGACACAATCAGCGTATCTCTCGGGGGCCGCTATACCAATGACCGGCGCGAGAGCCGGGTGCTCCGAACCACGTTCTTCGGCGGGTTCACCGACCTGTTCGATCCCGACAGCACTGCTGTGCCGTTTTTGGTGACGAGCGACTTTGAAGGCGGCGAGACTTTCGAGGATTTCAACCCGCGCGCCTCGATCAGCTGGCAGCCGACGCCTGATCACAACATCTATTTCACGTATTCGCAAGGCTTCAAGGGCGGCGGTTTCGACCCGCGCGGCCAGACCAGCGCCGCACCCGATCTGGACGGCGATGGCGACATCGATTTCGATGATCAGTTCGAATTTCTGCGTTTCGGCCCTGAAACGGTCGACAGCTTTGAACTGGGCTATAAAGCATCGTTGCTCGACAATCGGCTGAACATCGCGGTTGCGGCCTTCATCGGCCAATACACCGACGTTCAGATTCCCGGATCGGTCGGCGTGGATACCGATGGCGACGGCGTCAGTGACAGCTTTGCCGGCATCACTTCAAACGCAGCCGACGCCGATGTGAATGGCTTTGAATTTGAAGGCAACGCATTGGTTGGCAAGGACTTCCTTGGCCAGGGCAGCCGTTTCAGCATCAACTGGTCGCTAGGCTATCTCGATGCAGGCTTCAACACCTTCATCGATGCGTTTGGCAATGATGTGGCTGACCAGCGGGTCTTCCAGAACACGCCCGAATATACCGGCCATATGGGCTTCAATCTGGGTGTACCCGCAGCAGATGGCATAGTCGACTTTATCGGTCTTGCATCATTCCGCGGGGATGCCAGCCAGTTTGAATCGCCCAACCCGTTCCTCGATCAGGACGGCTTCACTCTGGTCGATGCCAGCATCGTCTACACCGCCGACAGCGGCCTGTTTTCCATCGGCGGGCATGTGAAAAACCTGTTCGACAAGGAGTACATCGTTGCAGGCTATAACTTTGTCTCGGGCGGAACGCCTCCGGGCACGCCGTTCGTGCCGACGCTGGGCCTCGAAGGCACGCTGACCGGTTTCTACGGCGATCCGCGCCGCTTCTTTGTGACAGCACAGGTCAACTTCTGAACGACCTCTCCAGATCGGCGGGTGCAAGCACATGCCTGTGCCCGCCGATCACCCTTTTTGGGAAGCGCTTCCCCCCTTCCCTTGGCGCGCCCAAGCGGGCATAGGCGCGGCCATGCACGATATCCGCTTGATCCGAGACGATCCCGAAGCATTTGACGCCGTTCTTGCGCGGCGCGGTATGGGGCCTGTGGCAAAGGCAATCCTCGCGCTTGATGAGGAGCGCCGCTCGCTCACCACCCGCCTTCAGGAAGCGCAATCGCGCCGCAACGAAGCGAGCAAGGCCATCGGCAAAGCGATGGGGCAAGGCGACGCCGAAACCGCCGAAGCGCTGAAGGCGGAAGTTTCGGAACTGAAGCAGTCGATGCCCGAGTTGGAAGAGCGCGACCGGATGGTTGCGGAGAAGCTGAAAGACGCGCTGGCCGTCATCCCGAACCTGCCTTTCGACGATGTGCCCGATGGCGCGGATGAAGGCGACAATGTCGAGGTGGCTGTGTGGGGAGACAAGCCCACCTTCGATTTCGCTCCGCAAGAGCACGCCGACATCGCGCCCGCGCTGGGCATGGATTTCGAGACCGGAGCGAAGCTTTCCGGTGCCCGCTTTACCTTCCTGCGCGGCAGCATGGCCCGCCTGCACCGCGCGCTGGGCCAGTTCATGCTGGACCATCAGGTCAGCGCCAACGGCTATTCCGAATGCGCTCCGCCCGTTCTGGTCAAGGACGAGGCGATGTATGGCACGGACAAGCTGCCGAAATTTGCGGAGGATAGTTTTGCGACATCTGTTGAGGTAGTTGAACCTTGGCTTGAGCGCATAATGAAGCAAAACTTCATAGAGAGATTTCCACCGGGTGCCGATACGGGTCCAGAAAACCGGGGCGACTTCATCCAAGGCGTCGTGTCTGATGGCTATATCCGTAAAGAGGCCCGGCGCTGGCTCATCCCCACCGCCGAAGTCCCCCTCACCGCCAGCGTCATGGGCGACCTGCTTGATGAAAGCGCCCTGCCCATGCGGCTTACCGCGCTCACCCAGTGTTTCCGCTCCGAAGCGGGGGCTGCGGGCAAGGATACGCGCGGCTTCATCCGTCAGCACCAGTTTGAGAAATGCGAACTGGTCAGCATCGTCCGCCCCGAGGACAGCGAGGCCGAACACGAGCGCATGACGCGGGCCGCCGAGGGCGTGCTCGAAGCGCTCGGCCTGCCCTATCGCAAAATGCTGTTGTGCACCGGCGACATGGGATTTGGTGCGCGCAAGACGTATGATCTGGAGGTCTGGCTTCCCGGACAAGGCGCCTATCGCGAGATCAGCTCGTGCTCCAACACCGGCGATTTTCAGGCGCGCCGCATGAACACGCGATACCGCGTGGCGGGCGAGAAGAAGACAACGCAATTCGTCCATACACTCAACGGTTCCGGCCTTGCCGTGGGACGCACTCTGGTGGCGATTATCGAGAATTATCAGCAAGCCGATGGCAGCGTTGTGGTGCCCGAGGTTCTGCACCCCTATATGGGCGGTGTGACCCGGCTGGAGCCTTCGGCGTAATGCGCATCCTCGTAACCAATGACGACGGCTATCACGCGCCGGGCCTCGCCGTGCTGGAAGAAATCGCTGCGAAGCTCTCTGACGATATCTGGGTGTGTGCCCCGTCTGAAGAGCAATCGGGGGCGGGCCATTCGCTGACGCTGAACCGGCCGGTGCGCTTGCAGAAATATGCCGAGCGCCGCTTTGCCGTGACCGGCACACCCACAGACAGCGTGATGATGGCGCTGCGTGAAGTGCTGGACAGCCCGCCCGATCTGATTCTGTCCGGTGTCAATCGCGGGGCCAATCTGGCCGATGACATCACATATTCGGGCACTGTCTCTGCCGCGATTGAAGGCGCTCTGGCAGGCGTGCGATCCATCGCGCTCAGCCAGGTGTATGGCCCGAAAAACAACGGAAACGATGCAGAACTGTTCGATGCGGCGACCAAATGGGGCCACAAGGCTATCTCGCCGCTGCTGAATGCGCCGTTTGATGAGCGCACCCTGGTCAACATCAATTTCCCGGCCTCCGCCGCGGCTGATGTCAAAGGCATTCGCATCGTGCGGCAGGGTTTTCATGATTATTCGCGAGGCAGCGTTGTCGAAGGCAAGGATCCGCGCGGTCAGCGGTACTTCTGGTTCGGCCTGCACGCGATTGAGCACACGCTGGATAATGGCACCGATCTTGAGGCTATCGACGAAGGGTACATCGCAGTCACACCGCTGCAACTGGACCTGACGCATCATGCCTCGCTCGGCAGCCTTGCGCAGCGCTACGAAAGCTGAGACCCGGACACGGATATGGCCACCTCGCCCGAGCGCCCCTCGAAACTTGCCAAAAAGTTCAAGCCGCTGCGCCGTGCTGTCAATCTACCGTGGTACGCCGATCTGCTCCTGCGGCTAGGCGCGGCGCTGTTGCTGATCGGGATTGTCGTTCTGATCCACTGGTGGGATCGCGAGGGGCTTCAGGACAGCTATGACGGGCATGTCAGCCTGCTCGACATATTCTATTTCACCATGATCTCGATCACCACCACCGGGTTTGGGGATATCGCCCCGATCAGCGAGAGCGCGCGATTGAAAGAGGCTGTTATCGTGACGCCGATCCGGTTCATGGTGTTCTTCATTTTCGTTGGCACCGCCTATAATTTTATCATCAAGCGAAGCTGGGAGAAGTGGCGCATGGCGCGCATTCAGGACAAACTCACCGGGCATGTCGTGGTCCTTGGCTTTGGCGTATCGGGCTCACAGAGCGTCGAGGAACTGATCGAGCGCGGCACAGATGCCAGCGATATCGTGGTCGTCGACCCCAGCGAGGAACGGCTCAAGACTGCTGAAAAGCTGGGCGTGGCTATTCTGGCCGGCGATGCGACACGCGACGATATTCTGCGCGCAGTGCGGATTGAGACGGCAAGCACTGTGCTGGTTTCTGCGGGTCGTGATGACACCTCCATTCTGATCGTGCTGACTGTCCGGCACCTCGCGCCCAAGGTTCCGATCAGCGTGGTCGTGCGCGCGGATGACAACGAGTTGCTGGCCCGGCAGGCCGGGGCCAACAATGTGATCAACCCGGTGCGCTTTACCGGATTGCTGCTCGCGGGCTCTGCGCAAGGAGCCCATATCGCCGACTACCTCGCCGATCTTGCCTCGGTGAATGGGCGGGTCCAACTGGTCGAACGCGTCATCGAAGAGGCCGAATGCGGATGCTCAATCGAGGATTTGACGACCGGCGGCACGGGCCTGCGCATTTATCGCAACGGGCGCGCCATCGGATTTTGGGAAGACGAGTGCCAGAATCTGCAAAAGGGCGATATTATCGTCGAGATTGTTCCGGCGAATAGCAACGGTAACGGGGGCGGCAACGGTAACGGTAATGGGGGCGCAAAGTAGCCGCGCCACTCACCGGAACAGTACGAACACACCTCCCATCGCGGCCATCCCGAAAATGAAGTGTCCGGCATCAATTGCGAACAGTTTGAACGGTTTGCGCTGAAACAGGTAATTTATGCCGATTGCGGGCACCATCACACCAATCGCAAATCCCATTGCCATCATCATCACGACATGAGGCGCGGGGTTTGTGCGCACCAGCAAGTGCCACAGCACCATCGCGATCAGCACCTCGAATGCGAAGCAAAGCCCGAAAATCACGATCATATTGCCGCTTTGTGCATCCTCATCCGTGATGCCCGCCGCTTTCTGCCATGCCTTGCCGAACAGCGCGCCGTACCAGATCATCCCGACGACAAAGAATGCGGCGGAGCCAGCCAAAACCGGCCAAAGTGCAAAATCATTCATAGCGTGATCCCTTCGAGATGCGTGATTATCTAGCGCAAATGCAGCGATGCGTGTAGTGGCGCGCGGATCATGAACACCCCAACCACATCTCTCCCAGATCAAAAGCGTGTCGGCATGGTCTCGCTTGGCTGTCCCAAAGCCCTGGTCGATAGCGAACGCATCCTCACCCGTTTGCGCGCAGACGGCTATGCCATGAGCCCGGATTACGCCGGTGCGGACGTGGTTCTGGTCAACAC
>JBARXS010000008.1:0-16873 GCA_049647465.1 Erythrobacter sp. | reverse complement strand
ACAATGGGCAAGTCAGCCGGATCAGACCATTTGCGCGCCACGGCGGAGGCATGGAGAAACAGGTTGTAAGGCACCACTGTCGTGCCGATCAAAGCGATCACAGTCAGCACCGCGCCATCGGGAATTGTAGGTGTCACCAACCCTGCGAACAGGGCCGAAAAATCGGGGCGCACAATGGCGAATGTCGCGATGAAGGCCAGCGCCATGATGAGAACGAGCGCGATAAGCGCGCGCTCAACAACCCGGTAACTTCCCAGCACCAGCAACCCGCCCGCGAGCGTGGCAATCGCCAGAATGCTGAGCGTGAAGGCTCCCTCGCTCTCGCCTGCAATCGCTGCAATCCCGAGCGCCGCGCCAGACAGATTGCCCGCTTCATAGGCCGCATTTCCGCAATACAGCGCCAGCCCCACCAGCACGATCAGCGGCCAACGCCATACCGAGCTTGCAAACAGCTCAGCCAGATTGGCGCCCAGCCCCTTTTGCGTCACGAGACCAAGGCGCGCCGACATTTCCTGCAAGGCTATCGTCGCCAGCGTCGCGAACAACAGCGCCCACAACAAGGTGTAGCCATGATTGGCCCCGGCCAGCGTGCAGGCCGTCACCGTGCCCGGCCCGATAAACGCAGCCGTTACCAGAGCGCCGGGGCCCAGATTGCGCAGTTTTGCGATCATGCCTTACCCTTTTTACGCCGCGCCACCGGGCCGAACCCGCCGCCCGTCGGGCTCGTGATCACCACCGCATCACCGGGGGAAACCTGCGTCTCACCACACCCGCCAAGGTCTTCGCGGTCGCCATTGGCGCGCTCAATCCAGTTGGCACCGATCCGGCCCGGCTCACCGCCATGCAGGCCGCTTGGGGGAATACGGCGGTGGTCTGACAGGATCGAGCATTCCATCGCCTCGCGAAACCGGATGCGCCGTGTCACCCCGTCGCCCGCATTCCACTGCCCGCGCCCGCCCGATCCGCGATCTATGCCGAAATGATCAAGCACCACCGGGAAGCGCGCTTCGAGCACTTCGGGATCGGTCATGCGAGTGTTGGTCATATGCGTGTGAACCGCGGCGGCTCCATCGAAACCCCCACCCTTCCCATCTGGCCCCGCAGGCGCGCCCGAACAGATCGTCTCGTAATATTGCACGCGGGCATTGCCGAAAGTGAGGTTGTTCATCGTCCCCTGCGCAGTGCCCAGCCGTCCCAAAGCGGCAAACAAGGCATCCGTCACCGCCTGACTGGTCTCCACATTTCCGGCAACGACAGCGGCGGGATACAGCGGGTTGAGCATCGAGCCTTCGGGAACGATGATATCGAGCGGCCTCATACACCCGGCGTTGAGCGGGATATTGTCAGCAACAAGGCAGCGCAGCACATACAGGACAGCCGCTCGCGTGACAGCCTCTGGCGCGTTGAAGGCGGTGTTCTGTTGAGGGCTGGAACCGGTAAAGTCGATGCACGCCGTGCGCGCCGCTTTGTCGATGGTGACCGCCACGCAAACCCGCGCGCCGGAATCCAGCTCCAGAGAAAATGCCCCGTCGTCCAGTTCCATCAACGCGCGCCGAACCGCTTCGGCGGCATTGTCCTGAATGTGGCCCATGTAAGCCTGCACGACGTCCAGCCCGTATTCGTCGGCCAGTTTGCGCAGCTCATTGGCTCCGGCTGCATTGGCCGCAACCTGAGCCATCAGATCAGCGATGTTTTGGGGAATATTGCGCGCAGGGTAGTCGCCAGAGCCAAACGCGGCCTCGATCCGGTCGGTCATGAACGCGCCCGCTTCGACCAGTTTGATATTGTCGAGCAGCACGCCTTCTTCGTGGATGGTCCGCCCGCGCGGGCTCATGGAACCGGGCGATATACCGCCCACATCCTCATGGTGGGCGCGGCTCGCCACGAAGAACATGACATCCTGCCCGGCCTTATCAAAGACCGGGGAAACCACCGTAATATCAGGCAGGTGCGATCCGCCATTATGCGGGTTGTTCTGCACGAACGCGTCGCCCGGATTGATCGCCTGACCGCTGGCGAGAATGGACTTTACGCTGCGATCCATCGATCCGAGATGCACCGGCACGTGCGGCGCATTGGCGACCAGATTGCCGCCCGCATCGAAGATCGCGCAGGAGAAATCGAGCCGCTCCTTCACATTCACCGATTGCGATGTGTTGCGCAGGATGATGCCCATCTGCTCAGCGATGGACATATAGCGGTTGTTGAACAGCTCCAGCGTGACCGGGTCTGCGATGGCCGGGTCAGGTGCTTGCACGGTGCGCGGCGCATCCTGGGTCAGGATCAGATGGCCGCGCGCATTCACCTCGCCCATCCAACCCGGCTCAATCACAATTGTGCCGGTCGGTTCGACGATAATTGCGGGTCCGGTGATCGAATGGGTGGGCGCGAGCGATGTGATGTCGAATACAGGCGCATCGTGCCACGCATTACCACTGTAAAACCGGGTATACGAAATTGCGTCGGGCGGGGTTTCTGCCGACTGCACGGGCGACCCATCCGCTTCGCCATTATCTGTGCTCAGTTCGACAATCAGAGTGTCGAAGACGATCGCCTTGTCACTGGTGGTGAAGCCGTATTGCCGGTGGTGGGCGGCTTCGAATTCGGCCTTCATCGCCGCCGCATCAGACAGGGCGACGGTCAGCACCGTATCGGTGCGCTGATATCGCAAAAGCGCCGAAAGGCGCCGCTGGACCTGGTCAGGATCGACGCCTTGCGCGGCGAGATCTGCGCGGCATCGCTCTTCAAGAACATTGACCTGCCCATCAATATTACCTGCAAAAGCGGCCCCAAGCTCCGTGCCGATGACAGCTTGTCGTTCAGTGCTGATACTCGCCAGCCCCATGCCATAGGCTGAGAGCACACCTGAAAAGGGATGCAGTAATATCTGGCGTATGCCCAGCCGCTCGGCAACGAGACATGCGTGTTGGCCGCCCGCACCACCAAAGCAGTTGAGCACATAGCCTGAAACGTCGTATCCGCGCGCCAGACTGACCTGCTTGATCGCCTGCGCCATGTGCTCGATTGCAATGTCGAGGAACCCTTGCGCGATCTCTTCGGGCGAACGAATATCGCCAGATTGGGCACCGATCTCTGCCGCAATCCGCGCAAAGCCATCGCGCGCCGCATCCACGTCCAGCGGCTCATCCTGACCGGGTCCGAAAATCGCGGGGAAGTATCGCGCATCCAGCTTGCCCAAAGCCACATTGATATCGGTAACCGCCATCGGGCCGCCGCGCCGGTAACACGCCGGTCCCGGATCAGCGCCCGCCGATTGCGGCCCTACACGCAGCCGCCCGCCATCATAGCGCAGCAGCGATCCGCCACCGGCTGCGACGGTATGAATATCCAGCATCGGCACCCGCATGGCGGCGCCTGCCACCTCGGTTTCATAGGCTTTTTCAAGAGCCCCTGCATAATGGGACACATCCGTTGATGTGCCACCCATGTCAAAGCCGATGACCTTTTCGAAACCGGCCGCCCTGGCCGTTGCAACACATCCGACAATCCCGCCCGCAGGCCCTGAAAGGATCGCGTCGCGTCCGCGAAACTGGCTCGCATCGGTCAGCCCGCCAGAGGACTGCATGAACAGCAATTGCCCTGGCCTGCGACCCTTGCCCAGCGCGTCTTCCACCATATCGACATAGCGGCGCAGAACCGGCGTCAGATAGGCGTCCACAATCGTTGTCTGCCCGCGTGGTACAATCTTGCTCAGCGGGCTGACATCGTGGCTGGCAGAGATCTGCGTGTAGCCAATCTCGCGCGCGATCTGGGCCAGCGCCTGTTCGTGTTCGGGATATTTGAAGGCGTGCATCAAAACGATGGCGATGCTGCGATAGCCCGCTTTATAAAGCGCCTGCAGCCGCGCGCGGGCGGTGGCTGTATCAAGGGGGCGCTCAACAGTGCCGTCCGCCAGCACGCGCTCGTCTATCTCGGCGACCTGCTCATAAAGGATATCGCGTTTGCGGATGTTCAGGGCAAAGGTATCGGGCCGGGCCTGATGGCCGATCTCGATCACATCGCGCAGGCCATGCGTCACCGCCAGAACAGTCGGCTCCCCCGCCCGCTCCAGCAAGGCGTTGGTTGCGACCGTTGTGCCCATCTTGATCGCCGCGATGGCATCGGCAGGCAGCGGATCGTCCGCACTCAGGCCCAACACTTCGCGAATGCCGTAGATCGCGGCATCGGCATAACTATCGGGATTGTTGGAGAGGTATTTGCGGGTCTGCAAAGCCCCGTCCGGCGCGCGCGAGACGATATCGGTGAAAGTCCCGCCGCGATCTATCCAGAACTGCCAGCCCCCATCTCCCTCGATATCGACCGGGCCTCCAAGATCGCTCATGCTCATGGCCAGACCGAGTGGCGCGCCATGCCCCGCTGGTCAAGCCGCTCGGCTTTCACCATGCGCACCTCGTTCTTGCGTTTTCAACGGCCGCTGGCTAATGCGCGCCAGCTTTCAGCGACGAATCGCAGTCAGCATTTGGAGAAAACCCGTGTTGGAACAGATTAAATCATCGGGCGCTTGCGGCGCCGTGTTCCAGCCCTTCGTCTAGGCGTTTTCGTTAACGCTGCGCGAAAGGGCTGAACCCTCGCGCCGCAGCTTCCCGATCTTGAAGACACCGAAAATGTGCTGGACCGCGCGCACCACGCTGGCCGCTGCGTGTTCAGTCAGCAGGCGATTGTAATGACTAACGAACGTGAATGTGTTCGGGGCATGCTGCTCCGGGCGACGCGCGGCCTTCTGGCTTCGCAACCTCTGGCAAAAGAACTGCTCGGCTTTGGCCGCAAGCATGGCACCTGGCTGTTCGGTCTGACCCCGGGCAAGGCCAACAAATTGACCTGGACCGCTTTCAAGAAGGCGCTGCGGGACGCACCGCCGCGCGCGGGGCCTGCTGTTGGGGAAACGCCGCATGTGCTCGCATTGGGGCATGAACTCGCCGCTTTGCTGGGCTTGGATAGAACTGACACGGCGATCCTTGCGGCGATCCTCGCATTTGACCGGCTGCGCTATGCATCGGAGCTTGCCGATCTGCTGATGGATAGCGGCAGGTCATTGCCGGTGCTGATTGGCGAAGCCGCCGGACTGCCCGAACACGAGGCAGAGCGCGCGGTGCGCCGGCACATTCTGGTGCGGCTGGGCTTTGTCAGTTTCAAATCCAACTGGCGCGGCAAGATCGAGATGTCGCTGCGCTGGACGTTTGAGCGGCTGCTGGATCACCAGCCTGACAGCGCTGATGCGATCCTTGAGCTGATGGTCGGACCGGCGCAGACGGCAATGCTGCCATTCGACGCCTTCACCCATATCAAGGATGCCGGGTTACTCATGCGCCTTTTGCAAGGGGCGATGCGAGAACGCGCCGAGGGGATCAATATCCTGATCCACGGCCACCGGGCACCGGCAAGACAGAATTTGCCCGCACGCTGGCAAAGGCGGCTGGCGCGCGTCTGCACGCCGTGGGCGAAGCGCTGGATGATGGTGAGGAGCCCGACCGGTTTGACCGGATCAGCGCGTTTCAGATGGGCCAGCACCTGCTTGCGAGCAGCGACAGCGACGTGCTGCTATTCGATGAGATGGAGGACTTTATCGGCGATGTGCAACCCGCTCATGGCGACTGGTATCGCGGGCGCGAGGGCAGCAAGGTTTTCGTCAATCGCCTGATCGAAACCAATCCGGTTCCGGTCATCTGGACCACCAATGCGATCGGAAACACTGATCCCGCGATCCTGCGGCGCATGAGCTATGTCCTGAAACTCGACCATCCCTCACGCGAGACAGCGCTTGCCATGCTTGACCGGGTGGCGGCCGAGGAGAATGTCAGCGCCAATGGTGAATGGACGCAGCTGATCGAACACACGCCTGAGGCGGCTTCGGTCTTGCGGGTTTCGGCCCGTGCAGCGCGGCTGGCTGACGAAGGCGATGGCGGGGTGGAAGTGGCCAAGTCGCTGGTCAAAGCCTTGCGCGGGCGAGAGCTTCCGTTGGCGGGTAAAGGCGATATCGATCTGTCGCTCTACGAAAGTGACCGCCCCATCGCGCCGCTGGTCGAGACGCTCTGCAACAGCGCACACACCGACATTTCACTGTTGCTGACCGGACCGCCGGGCACAGGCAAGACCGCTTTGGCGCACCACTTTGCGCGCGCGATGGATCGCCCGTTGATGGTGAAGCGCACCTCTGATCTGCTGTCCAAATGGGTCGGAGAAACAGAGGCTAACATTGCCGACGCCTTCGCTGATGCACGCTCGAAAGGCAGTGTCCTGCTGTTTGATGAGGCAGATTCGCTGCTGTCAGACCGCAGCAATGCGCGCGCCAGTTGGGAGGTCAGTCAGGTCAATGAATTGCTGACTTGGCTGGATCATCATCCGCTGCCGGTGATCGCCGCGACCAATTTTGCGCGGCGACTGGACCCGGCCACCGCGCGCCGGTTTGTGTTCAAGCTGGATCTGAAACCGCTGTGTGCAGAGCGAAGCGCCGTCGCGTTTGAGCGCTTCTTTGAAAGCCCTGCACCAGCATCTTTGCGGCAGCTGCAAAAACTGACACCGGGCGATTTTGCTCTGGTCGCGCGGCAAATCCGGCATTGCGGATCGCTCACGCCGGAGCAGATTGTAGCGCGGCTGAAGCAGGAGGAAGCGTGCAAGCCCGATGCGCAAAAGCGGATCGGGTTTTAGGGCAGAACAGCAGACTTTGCGCGGTCTCCGGCCCGGAAGATCAATGTCTCGACGCTGGTGCCTGCACCAATATTGACGCGGTTTTCCTGCCGCGACCACACATCTGTGAGGATTTGCGATGACACGCTTAACTGCGCGCCAGTGCCGGGCGACGGTGCCTCCTGATAGACCATCAGATTGCCGCCTTCGATCTCTGTCCCGAGCAAGGTCAGAGGCACCGTCTCGCCCTGTCGGGTGACGGTAAAGCGCGCCTCTACATATCGGGCAAAGGCTCGGCGGCTTTCGAGATCGCCGATAATATCCGGCGCCTTGATCCCCTGCGTTTTCAACGCATGTTCCGCGTCATGCAGAGGCACACGGTGGACCACTTCCAGCATCCCGGAACGCGGATTGTGTGACAGGGTGGAAATGGTCAGCTTTTGCTGATGCGCGGACGCTGGCACCACGCTCAATGATGCCAGTATCAGCGCCAAAACAGCGGCAAGGAAGCGCATCATTCGCTGGCTTCTTCTTCTTCCGGCTCCTCGTCCTTCACCAGAACTTCGGCCATCAAATCACGGCCCGCGCGTGAAGTGGGATCGGGGCGCTTGAACGCTTCGACCCGGCTATCGATTATGCGGCGCGGATAGTGGTTGTTGTTGATATCCGCATCGGCGGTTTCCCAATCAGGATCGACCACGACCTGTGCCAGCTCCTTGCCCTTGGGGAAGACCAGCAGTTTGCTGACATTGCGCGCATTACGGCGCCAGATTTCGGCCGGAATGTTCATCTTTTCCGTGGTGCCATCGGCGAAAGTCAGGCCAAGGATGATCGGCATGACCAACCCGCCCCTGTTCGAGAAGTCGAGCACATAATAGTTCGCATCTTCCTCTACCGCGCGGTCAAATACCTTCCGCTCCCAATCCTCAAGCCCTTCGAGGAAGTTTTCATAGCTCTTGGTATCTTTGGGCGTGACGGTGAAGCGGTCATTCTCGTCGTAGAAATCAGTAACGCCCGGATTTTCCAGCACCCAGATCGGCAGGCCCTGCTCTCGGTTCAGGCGCACGCCCACTTTCTCGGGGTCATCGGCCAATTCCTGACGGCGACGCGAAAGGTCGATATCGGGGTTCTTGGTGTCCAGCCGCAGCCTGTGGATGGTGTCGAGCGAGATATCAACGTGATCAGTGGTGTAGAACCAGCCGCGCCAGAACCAGTCGAGATCGGTGCCCGATGCCTCTTCCATCGTGCGGAAGAAATCGGTTGGTGTGGGCCGCTTGAACTTCCAGCGGCGCGCATATTCACGCAGCGCAAAGTCAAACCGCTCACGCCCGATCACTGTATCGCGCAGGATGTGATAGGCGGCCGCAGGCTTGCCATAGGCGTTGGGGCCAAGGTTCAGGACGCTGTCCGATTGCGTCATGATCGGCACCTGATTGGTGGAGGTCATGTAAGGGATCAGGTCACGCGGAAGCGAGCGGGTCCACTGGATGTCCGGGTCCCACTCATATCCGGCGACGCTATCAAGGAAGGAGTTGATCCCTTCATCCATCCACGTCCATTGGCGTTCATCGGAATTGACCGTCATCGGGAAATAGATGTGGCCGATTTCATGGATGACGACGCCGATCAGGAATATCTTCTCGCTCTCGGAATAGGTGCGCGTGCCATCATCCTGCAAGGTCGTGCGCGGCCCGTTGAAGGTGATCATCGGATATTCCATCCCGCCAACAGGGCCATTGACACTCTGCGCGGTGGGATAGGGGTAATCGAAGCTGAAGCGGGAATAGACCTTCATCGTGTGGACCACGGCAGCGGTCGAGTATTTGCGCCACAATTCGCCGCCTTCCTTGGGCCAGAAAGACATCGCCATCACGGTCGGGTTCGCGGCGCCAGGCTGTTTATGCCCCTGCGCGTCCCACATGAATTTGCGGCTTGAGCCCCATGCAAAGTCGCGGACATTGCTGGCTGTAAAACGCCAGGTCTTGTTGCCTGTCGGACCGGTTGCCTCGTTCGCCTCGGCTTCCTCCGGTGTGACGATGAAGACGGGCGTATCCGAATTGCGAGCGGTCGCGAGGCGTTGACGCTGGGTCGCGGTCAAAACCGACGTCGCATTGGCCAGAACGCCGGTGGAAGAGACGATATGGTCATCAGGGACCGTCATCGTCACATCGTAATTGCCAAATTCCAGAGTGAACTCGCCGCGTCCAAGAAACTCCTTGTTGTGCCAGCCTTCATAATCCGAATAGGCGACAAGGCGCGGAAACCACTGCGCAAACAGGAAAATATCATTCCCGCCCTCGCGCGGATCATCGGGGAAGTGTTCATAGCCCGACCGCGCAGACACCGCGTCTTCCTCAACGATGTTGAACGCCCAGTCGATGTCAAAGCTGACGCTGGCACCGGGGCGCAGCGGTGTCGGCAGATCAATTCGCATCAGCGTGCCGACAATTGTGTGATCAAGCGCGCGGCCATTCGTCAGGCTCACACGGTTGATGTCATAGCCATAGGGCGTGTCCGCCATCGCCTGCTGACGGCGCAATTCGCCCAGGGAGAGCTTCGCAGGCTCACCCCCGCTCGCGGCGCTTACCGCGGGACCACGGCGGCCCGGACCGCCAAACGTGTTGGTCAGCTCGGACATCGAATCCTTTTTGAAGATATTCTGGTCAAGCTGCATCCAGATCCACGGCAGTGTATCGGGCGAGTTGTTTTTGTAGGTGATCGTCGCCTTCGCGGTCAGCCGGCGATTGTCTTCATCCAGCTGGGCCGTGATCTTGTAATCGGCCTGCTGCTGCCAGTATTGATGGCCCGGAGCCCCGCTCGCATTACGATAGACATTGGGATCGGAAAACACCTCGTCCAGCTGACGGAATTTGTCTTCAAAATCCCCTTTCGTCTGCTGGATACCCTGAGCCATTGCCGCAGGAGCCATAACAGGCAGGGCCATTAGCAACGCGGCGAAAAAGGCGATCAGTCTCAAAGTCTATTCCTTCGAAGAGGGCGTGTCGCGCCCCAAATGAGATAAAGTCACATTGTGCTATCGGGGAAAGTCGCGCCCCGTCAATGGTCAAACACCAACTTTACAGCATCAATAGCCGCTGGCCTGGCCGTCTTTGCGCATTTCCGTCGCGCCGGTGTAGACGCCGGTTTCCGGATTGACCTTGATCGCCTGATAGCCACCAAACATGATGCCGTTGGAAACCACGCGGACCTTGTGACCCATGGCGCGAAGCTGCTCAATGGTCGCCGCCGGTATGCCCGGCTCAACATTCAGCGTACCCAGCGGATCAGCTGACGGACCGCTCAGGGATTCGGTCGGTTGGCGGCCACCGTCGTGATTGATCCGCGCCGCATCACCCGCTTCCTGAACATTCATGCCGTAATCGACCATGTTGATGAGCACCTGCACATGGCCCTGCGGCTGCATGCCCCCGCCCATCAGGCCCAGCGTCATGAAGGGCTTTCCATCCTTCTTCACAAAGGCAGGGATAATCGTGTGAAAGGGCCGCTTACCCGGTTCATAGGCATTGGGATGCGCGGCATCGAGGCTGAACAGCTCGCCGCGGTCCTGAAACATAAAGCCAAGCCCGTCAGGCACCAGACCGCCGCCCATGCCGCGATAATTGGACTGGATCAGGCTGACCATCATTCCGTCTTTATCGGTAACGGTGAGGTAGGTTGTGTCGCCCTCCCCCTCCAGTTTGGGCGCGATTTCGATTTCACCGGGTTCAAACTCGGGTGTCGCTTTCGCAGGATCAATCATGGCAAACCGCTTCGCGCCGTATTCCTCGCTCAGCAATTCCTCGGGCAGGGCCGAGAAATTCGGGTCCGCATAAAACCGCGCGACATCCGCATAGGCGAGCCGCTTTGCTTCGGTGATGTAATGGATCACCTCAGGGCTGCCGCGCTCCCATTGTGACAGGTCGACATTCTTGAGAATGTTGACCATTTGCAGGGCGGCAAACCCCTGCGAGTTGGGCGGCAGCTCGCACAGCTCAAACCCATCGCGATAGCCCGCGCAGGCGGGATCAACCCATTCGCTGGAGTGAGAGGCGAAGTCTTCCAGTGTGAACGCCGAGCCCTGACGCTGGAGGTAATCGACCATCACTTCGGCCAGATCGCCTGCATAAAACGCATCGCGTCCATCGCGCCCGATTGCCTCAAGCGTATTGGCAAGATCGGGGTTCTTGAACAGCTCGCCAGCCTCCGGCGCGGTGCCGTCTGCGAAATAGGTGGCGCGGGCATTGTTGAACTCGAAATCGACGCTTTCCAGCCGTCTTGTGTAGGACCGCAGCGAACGGTTGAGATACATCGCAATGACAGGCGCGACCGGGTGCCCTTCGCGCGCATATTTCACCGTCGGAGCCAGATTTTCGCTCATCGGCTTTTTGCCAAAACGCTTGTGCATGGTGAACCACGCATCAACGGTGCCGGGAATGGTGATCGGTAGCGGACCAACTGGAGGCAGCTTCGTCGCACCGTTCAGCTTGGCAAGCAGATCGTCCAGCGTCTGTCCCTTGGGCGACCGACCCGACCCGTTAATGCCATACAGCTTGTCCGTTTTGGGATCATAGATGATCGCGAACAGATCGCCGCCAATCCCGTTGCCGGTCGGCTCCATCAGGCCCAAGGCTGCATTGGCGGCAATCGCGGCGTCCACGGCCGATCCGCCCGATTTCAGAATGTCGAGCGCAACCTGCGTCGCCAGCGGATGCGCGGTCGCGGCCATTCCGTGCGGCGCGATCACCGGACTGCGCGACCAGCTTGCACCGATGGGCCGCCCGCCCGCTCCAATTTGCTGATCGACCGGCGCCATCTCTTTCGGTGCCTCTTGCTCTTGCGCGATGCCCGGGCTTGATACCAATGCCAAGGCCGCCAAAGGGGCCGCCAAGAGGGAAGTCGAAATCGCAAACCGCATTAATGTCTCCTGCTCACGTAGTCCGTGGCGCTTCGCATATCAGCGTTCACCACGATGCAAGGTTCCCGATGGGCGTTGAAGCGCGTCAGAGTCAATTTGGCGCTGCAAGTTTTCGCTAGCTCTTGAACAGTTCGACCGCCCTCAACGCCCGAAAATCCTCATGGGGCGAGATGAGAGTGGGAAGGATGCTGCGGCTGCGGCCCGACCCTTGGGTCGCGGTTGAGACTTCCGCTCCGTTCTCAAGCATCAGTTCTTTCCCAGGATTGAGAGCAACCCGCCCTGCATCCCCGTCCGAACTGGCCAGACCATCGATCCTGCCCCCGCTCAGGACAAGCCGGCCAGCTTCGACCAGGACGCCGTTAGCGCCATATCCGGGTCAGCCCCCAAAGGCGTTACCGCCCGCCAAAGTCCCAGTCCGCGATCTTGCCACGCTCTTGGCCATATTTGATCAGACACCGCATATAGCGTTTGTGGAATTCGACCGGATTATCCTCCGCATCGTCGATGGCCCGCCATTGCTCGCAGGTGTTTTCGCCGTCAAAACCGTCGAGCGTTACCGCTGTGTCCGGGCTTGCCAGATCAGGCCGGCGGATTCTCGCGAAATAGGCCTTGCCCGAAAAATCCCTCGCCCGGTCAGCCGCGCGTGCGATGGACAGACGCTGGGTCTGGTCAATCAGCAGATCGAGCGTGCGGAAGGCGAGGCTGCCAAGGTTCCAATCCTCGCGCTGGCCGATGGTCGACGTGATGGGCGCGCAATCGGCATCGTTGACCTTCGCGCATTCAGCTTTGGGCGCGCCGTCACTGTTCAGAATGATATAGAGCGACGGGCTGGTCAGCGATTCAGGCGCACGGCGCAGGATATCTCCGATCCTGTCATCAAACACAGCATAACGCACCCCGCCATCAATATACATGCGGTTATCTATGAAAACCGGCCTTGCCCCGGGCGGAACGATCGACGATGCAACAAGCGCTTCGATATAGCAGTCTTTCATCCGTTTACGCGTCTCGCTGCCGACGGTCGCTTTGGCATAGCGGCTCGCCAGTTCGGTCATGTCGAAGGCAACAGCGCGGCCCAGATCGACATCGGTTGCACCCACCAGCAAATGCGCCCTGGTGCCATCAGGTTCGTAACGCGCTGCAACCATTTCCAGACGTTCGGGTGTCAACAGTTCGTCCAGCTTGGCACGCAGCGGGATGAGGTCAGCAAACGCCCCCTTGCGCAGAGCCTTTACAGCGGCCTTTGCGCTGATCCCGCCAGCCACATCCTTGCCATCGATATAGGTTTCAAGCAGGTCGCCTTCGCTATCGATTGTGTAGCCATCCACGTTCATGCCGGTGTCCCCGATAAAGGCTCCGGTGGCTTGAAGCGCGCCGGTGCTGATCCCGGTGACCAGCTGAAACTCAGGCATTTCTCCGCTTGCCTTCCAGCCATCAAGGAAGCCTGCACCAAACGCGCCGTTCTGGCTGCCACCAGAAAGCAGGAGCAAATCACCCTGACGCTGGATGATGCTGCTCAGCGGTTTTTCGTCGGGCAGCGGTTGCTCAAGCGCGTAGCGGACCAGCTTGCACTGTTCACCAGCTTCGGTGAGGGGCGGCGTGTGCGAACACGCGCCCAGCAGGACGGCAAGCATCAGTGTTGCGATGAATGATCTCATTGTTTCACTCCCCCAAAGATTTACAAAAACGTGCGCACGCTGGCCAGGGTTTCAGCGTCATTGTCGATCCCGTCATGCGTGGTTGCATCGCTGCTGAGCCCCGTCCCTCGCGCGCTTGGCGCATAAATCTCGGCCTCTGTCACGGCACCAAAATACGCCCGCACCTTTTGCGCCGCGCCATCCTCGACGTCGCCAAGCGAGCCCCCGCCCCATGTCTGAAACCGCTCCATCCCGAGCAGTGGCGCATCGACATGCGGCTCTTGCGCGTCATCCTCAAACACGCCGGAGACCAGGTACAGAAGCGAGGACGGATAGAGGAACCGAAAGCGGTCGCCCATAACCGCATTCGCCCGCTCCCGGTCTTCGCCCAGACAGAACATGCGGAAGCGGTCGATGCTGCCGGACGCCTGATCCAGCGTCTCCGCAAACAACCGGTTGCGCACGGCGGGCGCCAGCATCACGACATCCATCGTGCGTCCGGTGTTGCGGTTTGCCCAGTCGATCAGCATGTGGCACACAAAGATCGCCCCGGCGCTATGCCCGACGACCACGACTTTGCGTTGTTGCGTGCGTTCGAGCAGGTCGAGCAATTGCGTGCCAAAGCGGCCTTTGAAATGGTCCGCCGTATCGGCCTTCATCAACGTCCAGATGGCGGAACCGATATAGTCGCCGTATAGCTCGCGCAGGATCTCTTCGATGATTGTGGCGTGAACGCCGTGGTCACGCCCGGATCGCATTCGTTTCCAGACCCGCCTGCCGATTTTCACGCCATGGACGACGATGCCCTTGAGCACGGAAAACCCGAACCCTTCGGCCCCGGACCTGGCCAGCGTCTGCGTGCGCAGATCGCGGACAATTTCGGGATTGAGGCGGAGAAGCGCCGCTTTCCCGACGGCCTCATCCCCGAATGCATTCAGACTTTCAGCGCCGGTGGAAAGCGCCGCTTCAAGATCTTGAGCCGCGGCGATCAGGCCCGGATCGGCGGACAATTCGCGTTCCAGATCAGCCTCGAATGCGGGATCGGCCAAGGATTCTGCGGCCAACGGGTTTGCGGCCAGAAATGCATCAAGTTCAGCAAATGGCATATCGGAGCCGAAAGCCAGACGTTGCTCAACGCCGAAGCGCGTATCAACAAGGCTTTCCGAGCCACCCAGAATATCGGGAAAGCTGAAGCCAACCCGTTTCGCGATGAATTCCAGCAATTTGCCGAGCAGCGCGCGATACAGCCGGTCACGCTTGTGCAATTCGCGCCAGTTTGTGCCCAGCGTCTCCAGAAGACCGGAGCGCCAGACGATGTAAAGCTGCTCGTAAGTGTCGGGCGCATCATAGGAGTTTGCGCCTTTCCCGGACAGCCGCCTGGCAGTCTCCGTCCCAGCATCCTCATCAACCAACCCGCCATGCAAGTGCATCAAGAGCGGCGCGTCGCTGTCTTCAAGGCGCCGGGAGAGCTGATCAAAGGCGGGATGGTCTTCGCGGTCCAGCCGACCGTTGCGGGTTTTCAGTATCGTTACCGGCATTGTGTCACCCCTCCTGCTTGGTTTGCCTGCGAGACCCTATGATCCTTCTTGTCCGCACTTAGGCCTGTGTCGGCCCGGCCACGCGGTGCGTTTTACTTTGGGCTGCGCGACTTCGAGCTGGCCGACTTCGAGCTTGAACGCGAGCGGCGTTTGGCCTCGCTTTTGGCCCGCGTCGCTCTGGTTTTGGTTGCGGCAGTCTCCTGCTCTTCGGGCGGCTCGCTCATCGGTGGAGGCGGCGCGACCGAATATGACTGGGCAGCCTGCGCGGCTTGCGCCAGTGCTGGGATCCCAACGCTGATCTCGATCGGCACGGTCCAGTTCAACCGGCCATCCGCACCTAATGTCGGCCCCATCGATCCGTTGGCACCGTGCAGGGCGCAATAGTCGGGCAGGAACTGGTCGCCTGCCTGTTCGGGCTGCGCGCCCAGATGCAGCGCGCGTTCGACGCGGGCGCGCTTGTCTGGATCAAGGGCGGTCAGCTTCGCCTGAATGTCGCCCACGATTGAGCTGATCCGGATGCCCTCATTAACCTCCAGATCGACCCGGCCGCCGTCCTCATCAAACACATCTGCCCAGGGTGAACCCCAGTGATGCAAGGCAATCGCGCGCCATTCAGAATTGAAGACCGGCGACCCCGAGGAACCCGGCTCTGTATCGGCGACATAATGCAACGTGCTTTCACCGCGGGAAACCAGCCGGTTCTCGCGCAGGACCACTTCCTTGAACCGGCCTGCCGGATGCTGGACGATGTTGGCGAACTCGCCAATCATATGCTTGTCCTTGGCAGCGGACAGCCCGCTCCACCCGAAATACTCGATCGGTTTGTCACCGGAAATGCGCTGGCCGACCAGAAAGACTGTGTAATCCAGACCATCGGCTTCATCGTCGCTGGTCAGGAAAAGGGTCGCATCAATTGCAAACTCGGTTGGCTGCTTGTGCGAACCGGTCAGGTCCTTTTCATAGTCGAACTGCAGCATCAGCCGGTCGGCAAAACCGGGTGTGGGCACGACATGATGATTGGTCAGGAACAACCCCTCACCGATCAGGAAACCGCTGCCTTGTGGCTGACCATTGCGGAACGCAACGCGCCCGACCGAGCGGGCAATACGCGCGCCCTTTTCCAGAAAACTGACATTGACGAAATCGACCGTGTCACCCCAGATTTTCTCGGCCCCACTCCGATCTGTCTCGTCGGCGGCGGGCCTCGCCCGCGCCGGAGCAAGACCCTCCAAAGCGGGAGCCGCGGGGTGCTCATCAGCCAAATCGATAAGCCCATCGATTGCGCTGGCCTCTTGCCGCGAAAGACTTGATTTCGCCTGAAGCCGGCTGATCCGCCGTTCCCGGTCAGGTTCGGCAGCGTAGGGGTTGCCCGATGCAGCGGCTTTAAGAGCCTGCTCAATCTGTTCGCGCTTGCGCTTGACTCGTTGAATGACTGACTTTTCGTCCATATCGCTCCCCCTCGAAACTTAGGAACTCCACTGCAACAATCGCACAACCTATTGAAACCAAATATCTTTGATATTAAATATAGCACAGACTTATCGCAGACTCTACTTCCGAACCTGCCTCTTCAAAACAAGTCGGAAGTATAGCGGGACCGATCCTCTGCTTTCGCCATGGCAATGTATTGTATCCAACCGACAGGATGCGGCAACAAATCTGCTTGGCCCCAACAAAGACTTGGACGGCTGGCAAAAACGGACGTCAGATCAGCCTGTTGCTCTGCTGGCTACAGTTTGTGTTATCTGGTCCAGATTTTCCAGCTCTTCCACGATCAATGGGGTCACATCGCGGTGGGCATTCCTGCCGATGAACAGATCCATATGCCCGTAACCGGGGATGATCCGCTGGCGATACAGACTCTTGCCGTTGTGCTGTGACAGCCACGCGCGCGTGCGCTGTCCGCTTTCGGGAGAGAAAATCTGGTTCGTCGCTCCTGACAGGAAAGTGATTGGCAAGGCAAGCCGGTGGGCCGCCGTGTCATCGGTGTACACGCCCTTTCCATCCGCATCGACAGCCAGACCTTTGCGCATGATGTCCTGCAATTGCCGGAATGGAGTGAGCGAGACGCGGCTGAACATGCTGCCCAGCGCAAGATGTGTGTCATGGCCCAACTGGCGATGATCCCAGCTGGGGCC
>JBARXS010000007.1:0-21810 GCA_049647465.1 Erythrobacter sp. | reverse complement strand
CGGGCGAGATGGATGCGCTGGGAGATTTGATCCGCCTGATTGAATTGCCCGCTCGTGGCCTCGCCGTCGACGCTAAGGAAACGGTGGCAGCGCAATGAGCCGCATCACACCACTCGACCCGGCGCATTACCAGCCTGAGCATTTCCTCTGGGAATTTGACGCGGGCGTGGCGACAATTCGTCTCAATCGACCGGAACGCAAGAACCCGCTCACCTTCGATTCCTATGCCGAATTACGCGATCTGTTTCGTTCCCTCTCCTATGCTCCCGACGTGCATGTGATTGTGTTCGCCAGCAATGGCGGCAACTTTTGCTCCGGCGGGGACGTGCACGAGATCATCGGGCCGCTTGTGGCGATGGACATGCCAGAGCTGTTGCAATTCACTCGGATGACAGGCGATCTGGTCAAGGCGATGCGCGAATGTCCGCAGACGATAATCGCGGCAGTGCAAGGCGTCAGCGCAGGCGCCGGAGCGATCATCTCGATGGCCAGCGACCTGCGCTACGCCTCGCCCGATGCAAAGACCGCATTCCTGTTTAACCGCGTCGGTCTTGCCGGATGCGACATGGGGGCCTGTGCCATTCTGCCGCGCCTGATCGGACAGGGCCGGGCCAGCGAGCTGCTTTACTTCGGTCGCTCGCTGGGCGCTCAGGAAGGCCTCGACTGGGGATATTTCAACGGGGTTTTCGAGGCTGAGGAGCTTGATGAAAAAGTGCTCGCGCTCGCCCGCAAAATCGCAGGCGGTCCGACCTTCGCCAATGCGATGACTAAAAACCAGCTCAATCTGGAATGGGACATGAGCCTGCCGGCCGCAATCGAAGCCGAGGCGCAAGCGCAAGCCATCTGCATGAAAACGAAGGACTTTGAGCGCGCCTATCGCGCCTTCGTCGACAAACGCAAACCCGAATTCGAGGGCAATTGAATGGCCGACACGTCCTACCTCAATTGGCCTTTTTTCGAACCGCATCACCGGACGCTTGCGCATGATCTTGATGCGTGGGCCGCTGAGGCGCTGCCGCCGATTGTGGAGCGGGCCGAAGCTGAGGATGAACTTGATGAGACATGCCGAATGCTGGTCTCGGCTTTGGGCGAAGGTGGCTGGCTCAAATATTGCGTGATCGGGGACTATGGCGGCGTGCATGACGAACTAGACGTTCGCTCGCTTTGCCTGATCCGTGAAACACTCGCGCGCCACTCCGGGCTCGCCGATTTTGTCTTTGCCATGCAGGGGTTGGGATCGGGTGCGATCAGCCTGTTTGGCAGCGATGATCTGCGCCGCAAATACCTCCCCGCTGTTGCCACTGGCGAGAAAATCGCAGCGTTTGCGCTTTCAGAAGAAAACGCAGGCTCTGATGCAGCGGCCATGGAAAGCGCGCTTACGCGAGCGGGCAATACGCTCCGCCTCAATGGTGAAAAGCTCTGGATTTCAAATGGCGGCATCGCTGATTTTTACTGCGTCTTCGCGCGCTCCGATGCTGGGGTCAGCGCAGTTGTCGTCGATGCGGATAGCCCCGGACTGAGCGTCGCCGAACGGATCGAGGTGATGGCGCCCCACCCGCTCGCACGCCTGCGGTTCGATAACGTCGAAGTGCCCGCAGGACAGGCGCTGGGCGAGGAAGGCAAAGGCTTCAAGGTCGCGCTTTCGACACTCGACATCTTCCGCACAACCGTTGGCGCAGCAGCTTTGGGCCTTGGCCGAAGAGCGCTCGACGAAGCGGGGGCGCGCGCATTGACGCGGCAAATGTTCGGGGCCTCGCTTGCTGATCTGCCTTTGGCTCAGGCAAGCCTTGCCGAAATGGCGCTCGATATCGATGCCGCCGCGCTGCTCGTCTATCGCTCGGCATGGACCAAGGATGTCGCGGGCACCCGAGTCACCCGCGAAGCCGCAATGGCTAAACTCTACGCCACCGAGGCCGCACAGACAGTGATCGACAAAGCGGTGCAATTGTTCGGCGGCCAAGGGGTTCGTAAAGGCGTGAAAGTCGAAGAACTCTATCGCGAAATCCGGGCGCTGCGGATTTATGAAGGTGCCTCCGAAGTCCAGAAAATCGTGATCGCGCGGCAATTGCTCGATGGTCTGAGGAAGGAACACGCATGACCATGCATCAGGTTTTGCTGCCAGACGGATGGCCGCGCCCCAAAGGCTATGCCAACGGCATCGATGCGACGGGCCGCTTTGTTGTGACCGCTGGCGTGATAGGCTGGACAAAGGACGAGACATTTGAGGCCAAGGACTTTGCCGGGCAATTTGACCAGGCTTTGATGAACATTGCCGCAATCCTGAGCGAAGCGGGTGCCAGCCCCGGTCATCTGGTGCGGCTGACCTGCTACATCACTGATATCGACGCTTACCGGACTTCGCTGAAAGATGTCGGCGCTTCGTGGCGGCGGCATTTCGGCAAAGTCTTTCCCTGCATGGCCGTGATCGGGGTGACGGCTCTCGTTGAGCCAGAGGCGCTGATCGAGATCGAAGCGACCGCAGTCGTCCCCCTGCAAAACTGAAGGGTTTTTTGCAATGATACAGGACATCAAGGCATACGATTGGTCTGATCCTTTAGGTCTTAATGAATTGCTGAGTGATGAAGAGCGCATGATCCGTGACGCAGTGCATTCCTATTGTCAGGACCGGCTCTTTCCGCGCATCCTTTCGGCCAACCGCCATGAGCACTTCGATCGCGCGATTATGCGTGAAATGGGGGAGCTTGGCCTACTGGGTGCGACCATTGCCAAAGGTGGGGATGCGGGCGTCAACTATGTCTCCTATGGCCTGATCGCCCGCGAAGTGGAGCGGGTCGATTCCGGCTATCGTTCGGCTCTGAGCGTGCAGTCATCGCTCGTCATGCTGCCGATTGATCAATTCGGCAGCGATGCCCAGCGCGAAAAATACCTGCCGAAGCTGGCAAGCGGCGAATGGGTGGGATGCTTCGGCCTCACAGAGCCGGGCGCGGGCTCAGATCCGGGCGGCATGGTGACAAGGGCTCGCGGTGTCGATGGCGGATACCGCCTGAACGGTGCGAAAATCTGGATCACCAACGCGCCCATCGCAGACATATTTGTAGTCTGGGCAAAGGATGATGATGGCGTAATCCGGGGTTTCATTCTTGAGAAAGGCATGGATGGCCTCAGCGCTCCGAAAATCGAGGGCAAATTTTCACTGAGAGCCTCGATCACCGGTGAAATCGTTATGGACGACGTGTTCGTGCCAGCAGACAACATGCTGCCCAATGTTCATGGCCTGAGAGGCCCGTTCACTTGCCTCAATTCAGCGCGCTACGGAATTGCGTGGGGTGCGCTGGGGGCAGCCGAATTTTGCTGGCATGCCGCCCGGCAATACACGCTGGATCGCAGCCAGTTCGGCCAACCACTGGCAGCCAACCAGCTTGTGCAGCGAAAACTGGCTGACATGCAGACCGAGATCACGCTTGGCCTTCACGCCTGCCTCGCGGCGGGGCGACGGACGGATGCAGGAGAGCTTCATCCGGCTGCCATCTCGCTGATCAAGCGCAACAGCTGCGCTAAAGCGCTCGATATCGCGCGCACCGCCCGCGATATGCATGGCGGCAACGGCATCAGCGATGAATACCACGTCATCCGGCACGTGATGAACCTTGAGGCGGTCAAAACCTACGAGGGGACGGACGACGTCCACAGCCTCATCCTGGGGCGCGCTCAGACTGGCATTCAGGCTTTTTATTAAACGGGAGCATGGCAATGAAGATTACCGTAATTGGCGGCGGACCCGGCGGGCTGTATTTCGCGCTGCTCACCAAACTGCGCAGGCCTGACTACGAAATCGAGATCTACGAGCAAAACCGGGCGGACGATACGTTCGGGTTTGGCGTGGTCTTTTCAGACGAAACGATGGATGAGTTTTTCAGCGCTGATCCCGGCTCCTATGACGCCCTGCGCGATCACCTTGCCTATTGGACGGACATCGTCGTTGACCGCGAAGGCGAGCGTTCGGTCATCGGCGGCAACGGGTTTGCCGGATGCTCGCGCCAATTACTGTTGACCTTGTTGCAGGACCGCTGCCGTGAAAGCGGTGTCGCGCTGCATTTTGAAACGGCAATTGACCCCGATACTTTCGAAGAGCGTTTTGCAGACAGCGATCTGATCGTCATCGGCAACGGCATTGGCTCTCCGATGCGGGACAAGTTCGCGCAGGAGTTTGGCGTCGCGCGCGAAGACCGGCCCAATTTCTTCACCTGGTTGGGATCGACGAAGCCGCTAGATGCCTTCACATTCTTCTTCCGCGAGACCGAACACGGCCATTTCTGCGCGCATTCCTACCAATACAACGCCGACTATTCGACATGGGTGATCGAAACCACGCCGGAGACCTGGCACGCGGCGGGCTTTGCGGATATGAGCGAGGCAGAAAGCGCGCGCGCTTTGGAACAGGTGTTCGCCGATTGTCTCGACGGGCATGACCTCATCACCAATCGATCAATCTGGCGCAATTTTCCTGTGATTGCGTGTGAACGATGGTCGTATAAGAACATGGTCCTGCTCGGCGATGCCAAGGCAACGGCACATTGGTCGATAGGCTCTGGCACCAAGCTGGCGATGGAATCCGCGATCAGTCTTTCCGACCAGGTTATCGCTCATGGAGAAAACATCGAAGCCGTTCAGAAGGGTTACGAGGAAGAGCGCCGAACGCCTGTCGAAATCACGCAGCACAACGCTGCGGTTTCGCTGCGCTGGTTTGAAGACATGGCGATGCATTGGCAAAAGCCGCGCTATCAATTTGCGTTCTCGCTCATGAGCCGCGCCAAATCGGTGACTTGGGACAATATCGGACTGCGGGATCAGACCTTTCTCGATCATGTCGAAGACGAGTTCTACTCGGAATATGAACGCAAGACCGGGCGCGATGTCTCGGCCGATCAGCCGACACCTATGTTCACCCCGTTCGATCTGCGCGGGCTGACCGTGCCCAACCGGATTGTCATGGCCCCGATGGCTCAGTATTGCGCACAGGACGGTCGGCTTAACGATTGGCACTACACGCATTATCATGCGCGCGCTCTTGGCGGCACCGGCCTGATCTTTACCGAAATGACCTGCACGAGCCCCGATGCACGCATCACGCCAGGCTGCACGGGCCTGTGGAACGATGAGCAGGAAGCGGATTTTACCGCCCTCGTTGATCGCATTCACCAAACCCCGGCCAAAATCGCGCTTCAACTGGGTCATGCCGGGCGCAAGGGCTCAACCAATGTTCCTGAAAAGGGCATGGACATGCCACTCGATGAGGGCAATTGGCCTACCCTTTCCGCGTCCGCCATTCCCTTTATCGAGGGTGTCTCGGGTGTGCCGGGCGAAATCACGCGGGCGCAGATGGATGCGGTTAAAGCCGACTTCGTCGCTGCAACCGAGCGCGGGGCGCGCGCCGGCTTCGACATGCTGGAGTTGCATTGCGCCCACGGTTATCTTTTGGCGAGCTTCCTTTCTCCGCTGACAAATCTGCGCGAAGATGAATATGGCGGCGATGCGACAGCACGGGCTTTGTATCCTTTGGAAGTGTTTCGGGCGATGCGCGCCGTGTGGCCTGAGGAAAAGCCGATGTCGGTGCGCCTGTCGTGCAGTGACTGGGCGCCGGGCGGCCTCACACTCACCGAACTGGAGATGATCGCACGGCTGTTCAAACAGACTGGCGCGGACATCATCCATTGCTCTTCGGGTGAAACGGTGCGGTGGCAAAAGCCGGTCTATGGCCGGATGTGGCAGACTCCGTTTGCGGAGTTCGTGCGCAATGCGGTCGATATCCCGACGATTGCGGTGGGTGACATCTCCCAGCCCGAACAGGTCAACGCGATTGTTGCTGCAGGGCGCGCAGATCTGTGCGCGTTAGCGCGGCCACATCTCAACAATCCGTTCTGGGCGCGCCATGCTGCGGGCCATTATGGCGTGCGCAAATCGAACGGCTCCGCGCTCGGCTGGCCTGCGCAACTGCGCTCGGGCGAGTACCAGCTGTATCGCGAAGCGGAAAAGGCCAACGAGCGCGCCGCCGAACTCGCGGTGAAGGCCCGACCAGAACGCCGCCACTACCAGCAGGCGGCCAAGTAAGCGCATGTGGAAGCCGCCCGAACGCATCGTGCACAAGCCGACGGCAGGGCGCTGGCCGAATGCTGAGGAGGCAGCGGGTTCGCGCCTGTTCTCCCGGCTCAGCCACGGGCGGCTGGCGCTGGAGCAACGCACATGGATTCCGGCCATGGTGCCGTGGCGCGCAACCGAAGACGGCCACGTCACGCGCGATGTGATCGACTGGTATCGCCGCTTCGCCGAGGGCAAGCCCGGCGCGATTGTGCTGGAGGCGACCGGCATTCGCGATGTGCCATCCGGGCCGCTGCTGCGCGCAGGGCATGATCGCTATATCGAAGGCCTCGCGCGCGTGGTCGAAGCGGTCCGCGAGGCAAGCGAAGGGCGCACGCGGGTTTTCATCCAGCTGATTGACTTTCTCTCAATCCGCAGGCGTCCCGCGCGGGAGAAATTCATCGAGCGGTTTCTCACAATCACCGATGCCCATCGCGAGGCGCTGATGATGCCGGGCGCGCCCGACGATGCTGTGCGCGAGCGGCTCACAGCGACTTCAGAGGAGGAGCTCGAAAGCCTCCTCACCAGTCGCGAATTTGAAAGTCTGTCGCACGGCTTTCGCGAGCGGGTCACAGATACGCAGCAACCGCACATCGCCGAGCTGCCCGAAGTGCTGCCGCAACTGTTCGCAGATGCAGCAAAGCGCGCCGAGGCAGCCGGGTTCGACGGGGTCGAATTGCACTATGCCCACGCCTACACGATGGCCTCGTTCCTATCGGCCATGAACACGCGCGGTGATGGCTATGGAGCCACATTGGAAGGCCGCGTCCGGCTTCCACTCGAAGTGTTCGACGCCGTACGCGGCGCAGTTTCCGATCCATTTGTTGTAGGGTGCCGGATGCTGAGCGAGGAATGCATCGAAGGCGGGACCGGTCTGTCGGATGCGCTCCATTTTGCCGAAGAATTCGGACGCGCGGGCATGGACTTCATTTCGCTTTCACGCGGCGGTAAATTTGAAGACGCCAAGCAGCCCAAAGTGGGGCAGGCGGCCTACCCCTACACTGGGCGCAGCGGATATGAGTGTATGCCCCAATTCATTTCGGATGAGGCCGGGCCGTTTGGGCGCAACCTTGGCCCCGCGCGCTCAATCCGCGATCACCTTCGACAGCGCGACGTAGAAACGCCCATTATCGTGGCGGGGGGCATTCACAATTTCGAGCAGGCCGAGCAAGCGCTGGCGGACGGCGATGGCGATGTAGTCGGGCTGGCCCGGCAGGCGATGGCTGACCCTGACTGGTTCGAAAAGGTTCGCACCGGACAGGGCCAGGCGGTGCGCCTGTGCGAATACACCAATTATTGCGAAGGGCTTGACCAGAAGCACAAAATGGTCACCTGCCAATTGTGGGATCGCACGCAGCTGGACGCGCCTGACGCAGCCTTTACGCCGGATGGGAAGCGGCGCACTTGCGCTCCACGCTGGCGCAAAGACTAGCCCTCGGCAACCGCGCCCTAGCCGTCGCCCTGCTCAATTTCAGCACCCGCTTCGATCAGGCGATTGATAAACCGCCGCACCGGCGGCAGCATGATCCCGCGCCGCCGATACGTCACTCCAACATCCACCGAATCCCAGATCGGCTGCGCGACGTTAAGCTCCTTGAGATGCGCGTAATTTCGGCTCGCCCGAAGCAGGGCTTGCGGAAGATAACTCAGATAGTCGCTGCCTTGCAGCATGGTCGACATGAAGTTCGAGGATGGCGTTGAAATGACGCAGTGCGGAAGATCAAGCCCCTCCTGACGCAAAACCCGGCCCAACCGATCGCGCTCGCTTTCAGTCCCCTCTGGCAGCACCCAATCATATCCACCAAGATCGCGGATCTCCACAGTCTTGGCCTGCGAGAGCGGATGACTCTCGTCCGCAACGACAACAATCGTATCTCGCAGGATCAATTCGCGGTGAAATTCCTCATCCTCGGCAACTGAGAGCGAATTCATCGAACCCACGATCAGGTCCACCTCGCCGCGCCGCAGGCAGGAAACAAGTTCGCTGCGCAGCCCTTGGCGAAATGTGACGGTCGCATCGGTGCCAAGCGCCATGAAGGCGCGGACTGCCTGCGGGATCACATATTGCATCATCGTGGCCCCGGCACCAACCCGCACGATCCCGCGGCCAGTGCCCTTCATCTGTTCGATCTCGGTGGTGGCGCGGTCGATCTCGCCCGAAATCAGCGATGCGTATTCGAGGAACAAATTGCCGAAATCGGTGGGAATAACCCCATTGGGATGGCGTTCAAGCAGTTTCACGTCGAGCGATTGCTCAAGGTTACGGATGCTCTTTGAAAGCGCCGGCTGAGTGATGTTGAGCTTTTCGGCGGCCTGCCCAAAGCTGGCGCTGCGGACGATTTCCAGAAAATATCGGATTTGTCGTAATTCCATGACCCATAACTATCAGGTATGGATTTTAGAGCAATGACCTGCGATGAAGTCATAAGCGCTGGGCACGTCAGATCGTCTTAAGAAACGCGCCGCCCTGCTCGATCGCCCAACCGCCTTCATCGATCTGATGCGAAAACAGGGGCCAGACATGGATCATCCCCGCCCATTCCTGAAAGACACAGCGCGAGCCAGCCCGTTCGATCGCGTCGCGCGCGCCGGCAGCGTCACTGAAAAACACTTCATCACCGCCGACCTGGATCAAAACTGGCGGGAAGCCCGAAAAATCACCGAATAGCGGGGAAGCGCGAGGGTCAGAAGGATCGAGACCATCGAGATACCGCGCGGCCGTTGCTGGCATTCCGGCAGGATCGACGAACGGGTCGCGCTCAGCCCGCTGCGCGATGGAAGCGCCCGAATTCGTGAGGTCGAGATAAGGCGATACAATCCAAACGCCTGCAACCGGGGCGGTACCCGTTTGGGCAATGGCGTTTTGAACCGCGGCCAGCGCAAGATTGGCTCCGGCGCTATCACCACCGATGAAAGATGTCGCCGGAGCAAAGCCGTGCGCAGCAATCCAGCGTAGCGCCGCTATCGCATCGTCATAGGCTGCGGGAAACGGGCTTTCGGGAGCGAGCCGATAATCGACCAGCAGAACCTGAGCGTTCGCGGCGCGCGAAAGGCGCGCGGCCATCGGCCGGTACGATTGAGCGGAGCCCAAGATAAAAGCGCCGCCATGCAGCCAGACTAGCATGCGGCTTTCATCCACGCCGGATATTTTGCATAGCAATCCGGCGGCATCCTCGCTGATGCGCACATCACTGGCGGTGAAATCCTCGGGAAGTGGCACCGCGCCCATTTGTGCTTCGAACCCGGCCCGGCGCGCCTCAATCGGCGGTTCGGGGGCGGCGCGGCGGGCGAGCAGACCCTGGCGTATGGGTTCAACCTGTTCAAGCGACATGGCTTGTCTATGTCCTTTCCATGGCTTCGGCCTTCAGCGCCTGCTTGTCGATCTTGCCCGCAGCGGTGAGCGGCAGACCGCTGACAAACCGGTATTCAGCCGGGCGCTTGTAGCGGACAAGGCGATCTTCCAGCCACGCAGCCATCACTTTGGGATCAGGGGCGCACCCCTCGCGCGCGACGATGAACGCGAGCAGTCGCTCTCCGCGATAGGCGTCAGGCACCCCAACGCATGCTACAGAAGCAACGTCAGGACACGCAAGCAGCGCTTCGTCCACTTCGCGTGGGAAGACATTGTATCCGGAAATCAGGATCATGTCCTTCTTGCGATCAGCGATGGTCAGCACCCCATCGCTATCAATCATGCCAAGATCGCCCGTATGGAGCCAACCGCCTTTCAGTGTTACGCGCGTTTCGTCTGGCAAGTTGCGATAAGCCTGCATGATCTGCGGACCGCGGGCGATTATTTCGCCCACCTCGCCCTCTGGCATGTCTCGATCGCTGTTGGCGGGGTCCACGATCCGCAGCTGTGTCCCGGCCACTGGAGGACCGACCGCTCCCGGCTTGATTGCGTGGGAAGGGCCAAAATAGGTCAGGATCGGGCCTGCTTCGCTTTGGCCATAGCCTTCGTAAATCGGAACATGCGTGATCGCGTCCCAGCGCGACCAGGTTTCCACATTGAGCGGGGCTGATCCGGAATAGGCGCAGCGCAGGCTCTTGGTCGCCTCGGCGGAAAGCCCTTCATACTGGATCAGGCTGTTGAAGACCGTTGGCCCCGCTGGCAGGCGCGTGATCTGGTGCCGTTCAAGCGCGTTCAGCACCCAGTCAGGCCGATAACGCGGCAGGATCAACAGCTTGCCTGCACTGTACGCGGCAAGATTGATGCACATCGCGGCGGCAAAACTGTGAAACATTGGCATGAAGCACAAGACCCGCTCATCACCGAATGTCGTTGGCAGGACGGCTTCGCGCTGGGCGATGTTGGTGGCCACTGCGGCATGGGTCAACTCCACTCCCTTTGGCCGCCCCGTGCTGCCGCCGGTGAACTGGAGGACTGCCAGATCACAGGGAGAGAGTTGCGGCAGAGCGGCGGCACTGTCGCACTCTTCATCGAGCGCGAGGTCGGAGAGAATGGCTTCATCGCTATCAACCCGCAGGATGCGTACCGTATCGTCAAACAGATCGGCTGTGCGCGCGGCCACGTCGCATCCAAGGATCGCGACGGACGGCGCCGCATCGGCAATCATGGGCGCAAGTTCAGCGGCGGTGTATTCGGGGTTGAGCGTCGCCGCGACGCGCCCCGCCGTTTGGGCCGCGAAAATGGCGATGGCGGTTGCTGCCATGTTGGGCAGCACGATGACAACCGTGTCACCGCGCGCGCCGGTCCTGGCAATGCAGCGTGCCACCCGTTCAACGATGCGGCCATAGTCGCGATAGGTCAGGGAGCAATTGCTGGTCTCAATCGCGATGTCGTCTGGTCGGCTGCGCACGGCGCGCTGGAGGATTTCCGGCACCGTTTGCGGGACGAAGATCGGCTGACCCTCGGCATCGACCAATTCGAGCGCTCGTGAGCTCATGCGTCGGAGACTTCGATGATCGCCGCCATCGCGCTGTCGCCGGCGGCGCATCCCTGAAACAGTCCGCGCCCGCCGCCGCGCATCCGCAGCTCTTCGATCAATTCTATAATGGCTCGAAGGCCGGTTGGTCCTTGAGGGTGCCCCCAGACCAGCGAGCAGCCATAATTGTTCATCTTATCAAGTGGAAAGCCGGTTTCGCGCGCGAACACGATATCGTTGACGGCGAAGGGATTGTGCGATTTGACCGCGTCAATCTGATCAATCGAAAGCCCGGTTGATGCCAGCGCCGCCTTGGTGGCGGGCACAGGGGCTTTGGGCATGTATGCGGGCTGCGTGCGCGCTTGCCCGAAGCCAAGAATGGCGATGCGGTGATCGGCGCCGTTCGCCAGGGCCTGCGCTTTATCGGCGCTCGCCACGATCAATCCGGCATTGCCATCGGCCGGGTGGGTCTGCCCTGCAAAGGTAACTGTGCCGCCTTCCTGAACCGGCTTGAGAGCGCGCAATTTTGCCTCATCAACCGGCTGCACACCCTGATCGCCCTCGATCGTGGCGACAGTCCGCTTGAAGCGCGGATCGGGTACGTCGAAAGGATACTCCATGAACCGGCGGTGGAAGGCCGCGCCATCGGCCAGCGCATCGGCATATTGCGCATATCTCGCCAATGTCAGCTCGTCCTGTTCCTCGCGCGAAATGCTCCATTCACGCGCCACGTTCTCAGCCGTCTGGACCATCGCAACCTGCGCAAAGGGATCTTTGCTGAAATTGTCGAGCACCCAGTTTTCAGTCGCGCCGGTGCCGCCCGGCGCGCTTGGCGCAGGATAGTAAATATTGGGACCATTGGAGACCCGGTCCGCTGTGATCACTAGCGAAGCCTCGGACCGTCGCGCTACAATTTCACCGGTGGCGAGCGCCAGACACCGGGCAGACGTGGCACAGGCCTGCATGATCGTTGGCCCGGCGATATGCGGGGCGCCCATCATGCCGGCGACCCACGGCATACCATAAAAGCTGCCTTGCTGCGGCACGGAAAACCCCAGCACGCCTGCATCAACATTCGCGAGGTCGATGCCGCGCCGTTCGAGCGCCTTTTGCGCGGTGTGCGCGGCGAATTGGAGGCTGTGCAATTCGGCAAAGGCACCCTGCCAGCGGACGAATGGCGTGGACCAGCCGCTACCGGGAACGATGAAGGCAAGAGGCGAGCTCATCGCGTGTTTCCCTTCAAAGCGGCGCGAGCATGGCGTTGAACGCGCCTTGCGCATTGATCAGGTCGATGCGCTTTTGCGCAATCCGAAGCGCACCATCAACGCGGCGCAGATGATGCGTCACTTGACCACCAAAGAGCCGCAGGTCTTCGTCGTAATTCCCGCGGTCCCGGTATTCGAGCATGATCTGCGAGGAGGTAACCTTGAGGCCGTCTTCGCCTTCTTCGCAAGATACACCCGAGACGATATGCACGGTGCGCGGCGAAGGCTCCGCCCCGAAGGCGCGCGGATTGGCGAGCCTGTGAGTGCGCACCATGAGCACCTGAATATCATCGTGAAAATGGCTCGGGCCTGCCTCAGGGCTCGGTTGATCCAAGCTTACCGGCACCCAATAGCGCGCATCGGGGAGGAACAGCGCAACCCATTCCTCATATCGCATCTGGTCGAGCAATTGCGCCTCACGCTCGACGAACAGGCGAACCTCTTCGCTCATGCCTCACCCATATAGCTGGCCCAGGCCTTGAACTGATTGCGGATAAACCCTTCGGATGTCGCGGGCATTCGGTCGTAAGTCCCGGCGTTTTCGCGGTCCTCTTCGATACCGCGGCTCATCGGGATCCATTCGCGATCATCAAATCCGTTGCCGAGCAATAGGCGCTCATAGATTTCCAGATCATCCGAAATGACTGGCGACGCAGCGCTGTTTGCACCCGTGCAATACTCCACTGCGTTGCGATAGGTCTCTTCAGGCGCCCCTTTGAGCCGGAACACAAACCCGATCATTTCGGTGAGATTATGGCGCACCGGCCGGATGATGCGGATCGTCTGATAGCGCGCATGCCAGAAGCTTGACGGGTAGAGTAGCATCAGGTGCCGGTCGACCGACAGCACATCGCGCGCTTTCTCCTGCCCGTGATATTCGATCAGCGACTTGGTGTAATTGTCAGATGTGTCGGGCGTGTAGTCCGCGCCCATATGCCCGCCAATATAGCTGTGTCCGCCTGGCGCGGTGACCATGTCCAGATCTTGGAAAAACTGAACCGGTTTGCCGTTCGCCATCATCATGCCAAGGGTGGGCACGATATTCTCTGGTCCGCCCACTTCCTTCGTGATCGCCTTGGCCGAGACGACCGATGCGGCGTGCGCAAAGCCGGGATGGACTGTGTCGTTCAGGTTCTCGAACGTCATTTTCCAATTGGCCCGGTAGTAATGACGCAGCACATAAGGCCCGCATTCAAGCTCCCCGGTGGGTGAGCGATCAACCAGATCATCGATTGAGCTTTTCATATGGCCCAGGAAGTCTTCGAGCGGCCCACCCTCGTCGCCGGCAAGATTGCCAAACAGAAACCCGCGATACTCCTCCAGCCGGACACGGGTGATGCCGAATTCGCCCTTGTCGAGGCGGTCCGCATAGCCCTTGTCGTAAGGGATGAAGCGCACGGTGCCATCAGCGTTGAACATCCAACCGTGATAGGGGCACTGGTGACCGTTGGGCGCAGACCCCTTGTCAAACGCACACAAGGTCGCGCCGCGATGGGTGCAGCGGTTGAAGATCGCGTGCACTTCGCCGTCTTTTTCGAGCGTCAAGATGACCGCCTGCTTGCCCATGTGCCGCACGACGTAATCGCCCGGCTCCTTGAACTCGCTGCGATGCGCAAGATAAAGCCACGCCCGCCCGTATATCCGCTTCATCTCAAGGTCGAACAAAGCGGGATCGGTGTAGACCGACCGGTGCACCTCGTCCTCGCGCACAAGATCAGCCGGCGACAAAGTATCGCGGTCGCGCATCTGGGTAGCCATTTGTCTCTTCCCCTTTGATTTCAGGAGTAAGCGCTCACGTGGCTCCCGCGATAATCGCTGAAAGGCAATCGCGCATGAAAAAGGGTTATGGGCGCGAGCGTGAAATGCTCTGTTATTGCTTTGGCCAGCGATTAAATCTGGCGATCAGACATTTAGCGGAGGACGATCATCTCAAACTTTCAAGACGCTCGCGGTGGGCTCGAACCGATCCCGGACGATGTATTCATCATCGATCCGGTGGTCCATGCGCTCAACCTTGATCGTTCCAACATTGCCTCGAAATACGGCGAGCAACTCTATCAGATGTCCTATGGGCTTCACACGATGATGAGCCCGCCGGACCGACAGTGCCCGCAAGATATCTATATGGTCGATATGGACCCGCATGTGCTGATGCGCACTATGCTTGAAGAAAGCCGGACCGATCTGCTCGGCACCCACACCCTGCGGCTTGATACCTGGTTCAAGGATGGCTTTGCCGCTGAGTGGAAAACGGTCGAGATGTGCAAGGCGCATCCGCAGCGCTGTCTTGGCTATATCGGGCTGGACCCGACGCAGGAAACACAGGCCGTGCTGGACGATCTTGATCGCCAACATGAAGACCTGCCTGAAGCGATTGGCGTAAAGCTCTATCCGCACCAGATGGACCCCTATCGTCATTGGCGCACGAATGACGATACGGTCTTTGCCCTGATCGAACGGGCGCGCGATCGCGGTCTTAAATCCATTGCCATTCACAAAGCGTTGCCCAATGGTTCTGTGCCGCTGGCGCCGTATCGGATCGGCGAGGATTTCGAACAGGCGGCTGATACCTATCCGGACATGATCTTCGAGATCATCCATTCGGGCATGGCTTTTGTCGAGGAAACGGCGATGGCGATCGGGCGCTTTCCCAATGTGTATGCCAATCTTGAGACGACGACGGCGCTTTTGTGGCAGGCACCGGGCCGGTTTGAGGCGGCGTTGGCCTTGCTGATGCAGTGGGGCGGCGTTGAAAAGCTGTTCTGGTCAACCGGGTGCACCGTGATCCACCCGCAGCACGTGCTCGAACTGTTCTGGAACTTCCGCTTCAGCGATGGCACGATGAGCCGCCACGGCGTGCCGCAGATGGATCGCGTGATCAAAGAGCTCATCCTTGGCGGAAATTATGCGCGCGCGATGGGTCTCAACATTGCGGACTATCGCTCAGCGCAGGAAACTGACGATTTCGCCAAGGCCCGCAGCGAAGGTTTGAAGCCAGCCTGGTCGCTGTGGCAGGAAGCATCGGCGGCATGAACCTCGACAACCGGATACGCCGCGCCCTCAACGCGATCCACGATCCCTGCAGCGTTGCATCGGGCCGCCCGACCGGGTTGGTCGATATGGGGCTGGTGCTCAGATGGCAGTTGGAGGGCCGCGTGCTTTCGGTGACGTTCGCCGTCACCTTCGCGGGCTGCACGATGGCTCCGCATTTTACCGAAGCAGCGCGCGAAGCCTTGAGCGCATTTGATGAGTTCGACCGGGTGAATGTCACGGTCGATACCAAGCACGTATGGAAACGCCCCACATCGCTGAAAATCGCGATGCGAGGGGAGCCGCAAGCCTGGCGCAAGCGCGAGGCTGCCAATCAGCGCGAAACCATCAGTCAGCGCTGAAGAAAGCGTCCCATTTCAGCGGCTCCATACACAGATGCCAGCATTCCTTCAGCTGGCCATTTTCCACGCGCCACGTCATCGCTTCCTTGGTGTGAAGCTCCTTGTCGCCCTTGCGCGCGCGCACTTCGGCGATCAGCGTGACGTGATCATCGCTACCATAATAATCGAGCGGATAGGCGTAGTATGCGTCGACCGATTCCTGCAACATGCCGAAATTCCGCATTATCTCCTGGTGGCCGACATAATCGCCAGCCAACACATTTTCGCCCGGCATGTGCCAGATGGCATCTTCGGCGATCTGGCTGAACAGCGCGTTGATGTCGCCGGTCTGGAATGCCTTGTGCGCGGTGTAGAGCATGTGCGCATTCTTGTGGTCTTTGTCCGTCAAGGGACGCATCGGCGGCGCTTCATGCTCCATTGCCAGCGCTTCTGAATATCCCGTGCTCATGCCTTGCCTCCAGATACGTTGAGTTCAACCTCGATATTGCCCCACGTCGCGTTGGAATAGGGGCACACCTGATGCGTCGTCTCTGCAAGTGCCTGAGCCGCTTCCTGCGAGAGCGTTGGCACATCGACATCCAGCACCACGCCGAGCTTGAAGCCGGGGCCTGCGTCATTCTCGCCGATGGAGACATGCGCGGTCACGTTGGAGCCTGACACGTCGGTCTTGTCCTGGCCGGCGACAAATTGCAGTGCGCCGTGAAAGCAGGCGGAATAGCCCGCGGCGAACAATTGCTCCGGGTTAGCGCCGCCGCCCGGGCCACCCATCTCAGGCGGCATGGCAAGATCGAGCTTCACGATTCCATCGCTGCTTTCGACGTGGCCGGCGCGCCCTCCGGTTGCGGTTGCGTGAGCGGTGTACATGGCCTTCATCAGTGATCCTCCGAGAGAGTTTGCGAGATAAATTGCGAATGAGTGGTAAGCGGGCGGCCAACGATGGCTTCGCTTGCAGCGCGATCTTCGGGGCTCGCAGGGCAACCACTGGCCTGCGTCACCTGCATCATAATTGTAAAATCCTCGGCGATCCAGTCTGACATATCGGGGATGTTGGCTCGCATCTGGCCGATAAACGGCTCAATCGCGTCCCCGCCATAGAGGACCGGGCGGCCAAGCGCCTTTCCCCAATTGGCAGCGCACGCTTGGCCGGTCAGCTTTTCAGGCCCGCACACCGGCACGGCCTGACCCGCCCAATCATCCATCGTCAATGCGCGCGCGGCGGCGGCGGCGATATCGGCGGCATCCACGCTCCAGACGCCCGCTGATCCGATGGGCAGCGGATAGATGCCCGGCCCGGTTAGGGCAGGCATCGCCATCAGGTCATTCTGGAAGAAGAAATTTGCCTCCAGTACGATGTCAGTCGCGCGGTCAAGGACGGCCTGCTTGATCGGGATCTTGGTTTCGAAATGCGGGATTGCGCGCATGGCCTCGACGTTGTGAATGCCCAGATGCACGATCCGGGCGATCCCTGCCTTGCGCATGGCATGGACCGCGTTGACGCCCACTTCGCCCTCGTCCGGGCCAAGCGGAGTGATCAGGAAGCCTGCATCGAACCCCTCAAGCGCGCCCGCATGATCGTCAATCCGCCTCACGTCCATCGCGATGCCTTTGCTGCCGACGCTGCGCGCCGCTGGGACTGGATCGTGCCCTGCCGCGCGCAGAATGGCCAGCGTGCGCGCCCCGACATTTCCTGTCCCTCCAATAATCAGAACACGCATCGCATCACCTCATTCAAAAACGGTACCCGGCGCTGACACCGAATTCGCGCGGGCGCCCGAGATAATTGTAGGCTACGCCCTGCGACATAAGCGCGTTCTGACCGAAGGTGAAATACTCCACATCGAACAGGTTTAGGCCGAAAGCCGACAGTGTGAGCTGATCCGAAGGGTCGGTCCACGTAATGCGACCGTTCAGAAGACCGTATCCATCCTGCTCTTCAAATGGGAGATTGAACGCGGTGAAAAAGACGTCAGACTGATAGCGGAAATCGACCCGCGGGGTCAGCGTGCTGTTCCCGATGTCAATATCGTACTGGACCGCGGCGGAGACCGTCCATTCGGGGTTGAAGGGCAGCCGATTGCCGTTAATCGGACCAACGGCCACGGGAACGTCTTCAAACTCACTATCGGTATAGCCGACTGCAAAATCGAAGCGCAGCCCGCTTGTCGGGACGACCGCGATTTCCATTTCAAAGCCCTGCAAGGTTGCATCGCCCGCATTTGCGACGCGGAATTGCACAGCCGGATCGGCGATCGTTTGCTGGATGCCTTTGTACTGCGAATGGAACAGCGACAGATTGAACCGCAGCGCACGATTGAGAAGGTCGGATTTCAGGCCAATCTCAAACGTCTCATTGGTGTCCGGCTCAAATGTCGGAATGGTTGCTTGCGGCGCGATCAGCCGCCCATTGAAGCCGCCCGCTCGGAAACCTTCGGAATAGGAGGCGTAGAGCAGGACATCGGAGGAAGGCTCATATTCGATGCCGATTTTCGGGGTGAACTTTTCAAAGCTTACATTGCCCGGCAAATCGGTGACGATGGGCAGGACGATCGCCTCCCCGATCAGTTCTTGCGGAAGACCGAAACCGAACACGGCTCCAGGTCCGACAAGTTGCGGTCGGAAATCAAAAAACTGGTTAGAGATGATGTCCTTCTCGTCCCAAGTGTATCGACCACCCAGAGTAAACGAAAGGCCTTCGAGCACTTCAAAGCGCGTCTGACCAAAGACGGCGAAGCTCTCGGTTTGCTGATCGTTGCCTTGCGACCAGATGTTGCAGGCCTGAAATGGCTGCGCCATCGGGCTGCTTATGGGTGCAAAACACAGATCGAGGACCTGATTGGCGTCCTCGTTGAAATAGTAGCCACCGATCAAATAACTCAGACGGTCATCGAATGCCTCGCCTGTAAGCTGGATTTCCTGGCTGAATTGCTCTTGCAGGGTGGTGACGTCCTGATCGTAGAGTTTGAACCTCGTGCCGTCAGGATCGGCTGTCGAAAAGCTGTCCAGATTTCTGTAGGCGGTGATCGATTTTAATTGCGCCGACCCCAGATTGATCGTCACCGTCCCGGAAAAACCGTAAACTTCGTTGCGTGCCTCGGGGCTGTTTGAAGCGAAGATATCGTAGAAATTATCTGGATCCTGAACATCATTCAACGCTGCAGGCGGAAAGAACGGCAGTGGCACAATCGCGTTGAGCACGGATGGCGCCGGGTTTGACCGGTCGAGTGAATAATCGGCGGACAGGTCAATCTGAACATCCGGCCCGATTTCAAAGCGCAGCTGGCCGCGCCCGCCATAGCGTTCAATTCGGCCGAAATCCTCGCCGGTCACGACATTATCGGCAAACCCATCCTGCTGGCGATAGAAGCCATAAACACGCGCGGCGCTGGTATCACCGATTGGCACGTTCAAACTGGCATCAAGATCAATCCGGTCACGGCTGCCATAGGTGCCCTGCACCTCGCCAGAAAGAACGCCCGGGTCCGGCTGCTTGGTCACAACACTGATAGCCCCGCCAAGCGTGTTGCGTCCAAACAGGGTTCCTTGCGGCCCCCTGAGTACCTCAATTCGCTCCACATCGCCTGCATCAAGCATCGCCCCGACCGTCCGGCCCAAATAAACGCCGTCAACGTAAAGGCCGACGCCCGGATCGTTGGTCACGATGAAATCGAACTGCCCGACGCCGCGGATGAAGAAGTTCGCATCAGCCGATCCTTGCGGCCCGGTTGTAGAGGTAAGATTTGGGACCGTCGCCGCGAGATCATTGATGACGATGGCGCCGGTCGCCTCAAGCTGCTCGCCGCTGATCGCAGTGACCGAAATCGGCGTCTCCTGAATGGAGCTTGCCGTGCGCTCGGCGGTCACAATGATTGTGCCGACGCCGACCTCTTCGTCTTCGGTCGCTTGCTCAGTTTCCTGAGCGCGCACGCCTTGCGCATGGGCCGGTATGGCCACGGTGACCATCAATCCGGCTGTCAGTGCGGCAAATTTCCTCATATCGCGTCTCCCCTCTTGCGACTGAAAGGCGAACAGGAACGTCTTTCGCGCCACACTTAGTTAAGACCTAAGAGAGTTTCACCGCACGCCCCGTCCGAACAATGAATTCTGGTAGCGGACATATGAGCTAAGGTTCTGGCTTGGCGCGATGCAAAGCCATTCATGCGCTTGATATTGAAATTCATGCCGCCCTCGCCCGCCGCGCTTGGCAGGTTCCGGGTCATGGTTACCTTGCTCACTCAATCCGTCCGTGATGCGCTGCTTCCTGGCGAAGGCCTCGTGCGATTGCCAGTCCCATCGCATATCGTCTCCAATGGCGAGTTCACTCCGCCTGCACAAAGCCAAAGCCTGCGCGCTTATGAGAGCCGGCTGCTTGAACGAGCGCAGCAAGCGAGCGGCGGCGACGCAGCGCGCACGGCGCAATGGCTGGGTTCCCCGATCGGCATGGCCAATGCCTTCGGGGCGCTGAATGATGTGTTTGATGCCGATTTCGCAATCGAGGATGGTGAAACCGAAGATGAAAGCGAAGCGATTGCCCGGCGCGATGCGTTGCAAGACCAATTTGTTTTCGACGATCAGGTCCACTTTTTGCGCGACGATGCCGATCCCGACCTGTTCGAGCCGCTGACCGGACTGATTGAACTTTCCGCAGAACTGCTGAACCTGCCCCATGCAGGCAAATTCGAAATTGACCAGATCAAGTTCGCACACTTCATCAAGGCGATTTACCTCGACAGTGACACCAAGGTTGCGCTGCTTTCCGGCGCGCCGTCCGAGGGCGAACCGATGTTGACGAACGATCAGATGGCGGCCGCGCGGACCGCTGTAAATTCGGTCGTGGGAGAGCGGCGATTGCTGACCCACGCCGTTCTCGGCCCGGGACAGGACGGCTGGCTTGACGAAGTTGACCGCGTTCATGAAACGCTCAAACCCGACGGCTGGAAAGGCTACACCGTGGGCGAGCCCTTCTCGCCCTCGTTCAAGCGGTATCGTCTCGACGACGAAAAACTGATGTATCCCGCCTATGAGCGCATGGCGAAGGCGGGCGTGCGTAATGTGTGCATTCACAAAGGTCTGTTGCCGGAAAACGCCGATGAGGTGATGCCGGGCGCCGAACCGTTCGCCAATGTCAATGATGTGGGCAAGGCCGCGCGCGACTGGCCGCAGCTAAACTTCGTGATCTACCATGCGGGCTATCGCACCATTCCCCAACCCACCATTGCCGAACTCGAACGCTTTGAAGCAACCGGCCGGATTGATTGGGTCAGCGATCTCGCGGCCATCCCGCAACAATATGGCGTACAAAACGTCTATGCCGATATCGGTGCCTCGTTCGCCTTTACCGTCCTGACCCATCCCCGGCTCGCCGCGGCCATGATCGGTATGCTGGTCAAGGGGTTGGGGCGCGACAAGGTGCTGTGGGGCACAGACAGCGTCTGGTATGGATCACCGCAATGGCAGATTGAGGCGCTGCGGCGCCTGCGCATGCCTGACGACCTGATGGAGCGCTTTGGCTATGCGCCCCTGGGCGAAGCGGATGGCCCGCTTAAACGGGCGATCCTCGGAGAAAACGCCGCGCCGCTTTATAATGTCGATCCCGCGCATTACCGAAAGGCTACGGTCGAAAGCCAGCATCTCGATCGGATCGTCGCGGCCTATCACCAAAATGGCGGCGCGCCTGACAATAGGGTTCACGGCTATGCGCAACCCAAAGCGGAGGGCGGACCCGATGCTTGAAGGCAAACGGATCGCGATCACCGGCGCGGCAAGCGGGATCGGCAAAGCAGCCGCGCATTTGTTTGCAGTCTATGGTGCGAGCGTACTGCTGATTGATCGGGACCCCGCTGTATCCGACTTGGCCACTGTGATAGATGGCAGCACCGCTCATGAGGCCGACATCACCGATGCCGCTGGAATGGAGGCTCTTTTCGCCCAGTTCGGCCAGATCGACGCCGCGTTTAACAATGCCGGGATCGAAGGCATGGGCGGCGAGATGGTGCCGATTGCCAATTACCCGATGGAAGAGTTTCGCAAGGTCCAGGCCGTCAATGTGGAGGGCTTGTGGAACTGTCTTGGCCCGCAGATGCGAATGTTTGCGCAGCAGGGGAAAGGAGCAATCGTCAACACGTCGAGCGTCATGGGTTGGCTGGGTGCGCCCGGCCTTGCGGCATACAGCGC
>JBARXS010000006.1:0-82988 GCA_049647465.1 Erythrobacter sp. | reverse complement strand
ACTTGCGCAAAGGTGAACAATGGCTTCATGCGACAATTCGTTACGTGCTCGCCTTTAGTTACGAACCGGCTGAGAAAAAAGTTGAGGGAAGGGATGAGCTCTTGTTTGCGCGCCCCTTCCGGGTCGCGATATCCTCGCTCATACGGCCTGCGGCCTAATCGCTGCGGGCGGCCAGTCGGCCTTGTCCGGCGCTTCGCGCAGCGTGCTCCGCAGCTTGTCTTCATTCGTAGCACTGGCTCGGACCCGAACCGGGTCCGCAAGAGCGACCGCCCGCCCGCAGCGGGTCCGAAGCGTAGCGAAGGACGTCTAGCGAGGAGGTTCGCCCGGATGGGCGAACCCCACAATCAATGCCGGAAATGCCGCATCCCGGTGAACACCATTGCCAGACCCGCATCATTGGCCGCGGCGATCACTTCTTCGTCGCGGATCGAGCCGCCGGGCTGGATGACTGCTGTTGCCCCTGCCTCCGCGGCTGAGATCAGCCCGTCGGCAAAGGGGAAGAACGCATCGGACGCGACCGCGCTGCCAATCGTGCGCGGCTGCGCCCATTCGTGAGTCTCGGCGGCTTCCTTCGCCTTGACCGCAGCGATGCGCGCTGAATCGCGGCGGTTCATCTGGCCCGCGCCAATCCCGGCGGTCGCGCCATCCTTGGCATAGACGATTGCGTTGGATTTCACATGGCGCGCCACCGTCCATGCAAACAGGCAGTCCTTCAATTCCTGCGGCGTCGGCTCCCGCTCGGTCACCACTTTCAGGTCATCCTGCGTCACCGCGCCCTTATCACGGCCCTGGATCAGCATCCCGCCAGCGATCGTCTTCATCGCAAAGCCGCCGCGGCGCGGGTCGGGCAGAGTGCCGCATTCGAGCAGGCGCAGGTTCTTCTTCCGTGCGAAAACTGCGCGCGCTTCTTCGGAGACACTGGGCGCAATCACCACCTCGGTAAAGATCGCAGCAATCGCCTCTGCCGTCGCGCCGTCCAGCGCGGTGTTGACCGCGACAATCCCGCCAAAGGCTGAAACACTGTCACACGCCAGTGCAGCTTCCCATGCCTCCAGCAGCGAAGACCCCTGCGCGACACCGCACGGATTGGCGTGTTTCACGATCACCACTGCGGGCTCGCCACCGGCAAATTCCGCCACCAGTTCCAGAGCGGCATCGGCATCGTTGAGGTTGTTGTAGCTGAGCGCCTTGCCCTGAAGCTGGCTCGCCTGGGGAACGCCCGAAGTGCCTGTTACCTGCGGGACATAGATCGCGGCGGACTGATGCGGGTTCTCGCCATAGCGCAGCTCGTCCGCGCGCTTGAATGCCAGCGGCATTGTGTCGGGGAACGGCGTCGCGCCCAGTGCCTCGGTACCCAGCGGATGGGTGAACGCGTCGCCAAAGGCGAACCAGTTCGCAATCGCCGCATCATAGGCGGCGGTGCGCGCATAGGCCCTGCCCGCCATGCGAATGCGGAACGCGTCAGAGGTCGCCCCGCCATTTGCCGCGAGCTCGTCCAGCAGGCCCGTATAATCTGCAGGATCGGTCAGGATCGTCACAGATCCGTGGTTCTTCGCCGCAGAGCGCACCATGGACGGCCCGCCAATGTCGATATTCTCGATGATTTCGGAGCGGTCCGCACCTTTGGCAACGGTAGCCTCAAACGGGTAGAGATTGACCACAACCAGATCGATCGCGCCGATATCATGCGCATCCATCGCCGCTACATGCTCTGCATTATCGCGCAGCGCCAACAGGCCACCATGAACCTTTGGATGCAGCGTCTTGACACGGCCATCCATCATCTCGGGAAAGCCGGTGAGGTCGGATACGTCGCGCACGTCCAGACCCGCTTCGCGCAAAGTGCGGGCGGTGCCGCCGGTGCTGACCAGTTCCACGCCGCGCGTTGCCAGCGCCTTGCCCAGTTCGGCCAAACCGCTTTTGTCGGACACTGAAAGCAGCGCCCGCTTGATCACTGTATCCGTCATTGGTCGTCCTTTTGGTGGGGCGGTTTGCCTACGCGACCCTTACCCCATTTTCTTGAAAAGCCAGGAGAAGCGGCCACCACCGCGCGATGTCAGCCCTTCGATTACGAGTTGTTCGGTCGCGTGGGGGCGGCCCTCGCCATCCACCCACAGGCTGTCTTCAACTGCCAGCGCAACCTCGCCGCTGCCCGCTGCATCGCCGCTCAGGCGGAATTGCCACAGCCGGCCATCGGGCGTCAGCAGGCTCGCCCCGCGCCTATCATCGGACAACCGCACTTCAACCCCGCGCCCAAGGTGGAACCGGATCGCGAAGGCGACCTTGCCGCGCTTTCCCTTGCGATTGGCGGGAATCAGGATGTCTTCACCGCCCAGCTGCGTCCCGTCGCGGCGCAGGGACAGAACACGCTGATGCATCAGGCCAAAGCGGCCCGCATACCCGTCATGGCTGCCTTCGACGCGCGAGACATTCTTGGCCATGTTGCGCTGTTCCACCTCCACCACTTCCACGCCTCTGCCCAGTTTCCCGTGAAGCAGGACGGCGGTGGAATTGGCGTTGTCCAGCACCAGGGTGGAATGCGCCGCGCTGGCGCGCAGGCCTTGCCCGATATGCGCGGGCACCTGCCCTCCGGCGAGCGCAGCGCCGCCGCAATTGACGATCAGGCGCGCAGGCCCATCAGACAGTTCGAATGCGAGCGTGGAGGCGCATCCTGTGCGGGCATGGCGCGCGCGCGGCGGCGGCGCGGCGTCAAACTGGACAATCGCCTCACCCCCGCGCAGCCGCTGAAAGCCCCAGTGTTCGGGTTCATTAAGCGGGCGTGTGCGCACGCCGGTGGCGGCAATCAGGCTCGCGACACGGTCAGCAGAAATCGCGGCTTGCCCCTGCCAACTGCCCAGCGCCCCGTCTCCATGACGCAGCGCCAGCAGCGGCGGCACGAGCAATTCGCGCATCACAAACAGGGCCTCGGGCGCTTCGATATCAGTGGCCTCATAGCAGGCGATCAAATCGGTCAGCGTCGCAATCGCCTGCATCTGTGCGGCGGGACACCGTGCGAGCAAGCCGCCATCCTCAGCCACCAGATCGCCGAGCGATCGGATCAGGGCGGCCTGCCCGTACAGCCGGCGCGGCTTACCCTCTGGCAGCAACAGACCCGCCGCCGTGACCGCAGCCCAGCCGATCATCTGCCCAAGGCCCGCGCCGCTTTTCAACGCTTTGCGGTCAAGCCAGTCCGCCGTTGCTACAATGGCGTCAATCAGGTCGCGGCGGAGATCATCATTTGTACTGCTCAGAATGACAGGGGCATGGATCAGCCACGCCATCAGCCTGAGGCCAGTATGCTCGACATCCCAGACCCGCGATTTGACGGCGCGTTTTGGCGGCTGTGCATTGACGTCAAGCCACGCCTTCGTGATCCGCTCGGCGACTTCGGCGCATTGTTCGCGCGGCGCACTGGCAGCAAGATCGGCAAGCCAGCCAAACGAATGCAGGCTGCGCTCAATCCCCGGAGCCATCCGCGCCTGTCCGGTGAAATCGACCTGCGAGATCGGCAGTTTGACGCTGTGAATCAGGAAATGTCCGGCGCGCAGAGCCACTCCGGCGGCGCGCTCTCCGGCGACGGGCGTTTCCACCTGAGCCAGCAGGCGCGGGGCCGAGGCACGGCGGAACGGTGCGGCGAGCGCGTGACCGGGAACGCCCAGGCGGTAGGCCATGCGGATCAACGCTTCGCCCGGCCCGCTGCGCGGTGCGATGACATCTGTCAGGGCAAGAGCGCGCGATGTTTCGATTTCAGCACTTTGTGGCGCGGCGTCGTCGCTCTGTATGTCCTCGGTTTGAGCTTCACTGCCGGTTTCGAGCGGGAGGGCACGATCCTCGATTGGGGCAATTGCATCCTCGCGCTGGTCGCGGAACAGCGTATCCATCACCCGTCCCCCTTCAGCGCGGCGATATTCGCCGCATACTGATCCGGCCCGCCCTTGAATGTCGCAGAGCCTGCGACCAGCACATCCGCGCCTGCTGCAACGCATTGCTTCGCGGTCTCGGGATTGACCCCGCCATCAACTTCCAGCCGGATATCGCGGCCTGTTTCATCAATCATCGCGCGGATGCTGGCAATCTTGTCGAGTTGTGACGCAATAAAGCTTTGCCCGCCGAACCCGGGATTGACGCTCATCACCAGAATTAGGTCGACCAGATCCATCAGATTATCGAGCGCGCTGACCGGAGTGCCCGGATTAAGGACCACGCCCGCTTTCTTGCCCAGCGCCCGGATCGCCTGCAATGTGCGATGCACATGCGGGCCTGCTTCGGGGTGAACGGTGATGATGTCCGCACCCGCATCGGCAAAAGCCTCCAGATACGGATCGACCGGCGAAATCATAAGATGCACGTCAAACGGCTTGTCCGAATGCGGGCGCAAGGCCTTCACCACGTCCGGCCCGATCGTGATGTTGGGCACGAAATGGCCATCCATTACATCGATGTGAATCCAGTCCGCACCCGCCGCATCGACCGCGCGCACTTCCTCTCCCAGCCGGGCGAAATCGGCTGACAGAATGGAGGGTGATATGAGCGGTTTTGACATGGTGGCGGGGGTCCAAAGGCGGCGGCAGTCCTTTTTTGCGCAGCCTTGTAACTAAATTGCCGCGAATCGCGCCACAAGCGTAGCGAATCACCTTTTCCACTATAGTGAATCGCGCGTTAGGGGTGAATTGGGCCAGCTTTTGCCTGTAGGGAGGGCCATGACAGAGCCAATTCAGGCCCAATTCACCGCCTATGTGCCAGACATCGGTGCATATTCGCGTGGGCTTCGCTGGCTGCGCAGCCCTTTGAAACAGACAGGACATCATGAAAGCTTGGACAGCAGCAATCGGCGCGCTCAGCGTCGCTACCATCGGTGCCGGAATAATGCCGGGCGCCTCAACCGAGGCTAATGCCCAATACCGCCAGACCATCAGCAACAATATGCGCCAATGCGCGCCGGGAGGCGGGCCAGCGGTGCGTGTGACCGTGCGCGGCGTCAAAAGCTCGACCGGCAAGGTGCGCGTGCAGATCTATCGCGCAACCAAGTCTGACTGGCTGGCCAAGGGCAAATGGATCAACCGCATCGAATTGCCTGCGCGCAAGGGGAACATGACCTTCTGTATCCCCGCACCCGCTGCCGGTGCCTATGCGGTTGCCGCGCGCCATGATGCGAATGGCAATGGCAAGACGGACATCACGCAGGATGGCGGCGCGATGTCGAACAATCCATCGATCAGCATCTTCAATCTGGGCAAGCCGAGTGTGAGCAAGACCCGGTTCGATCTGGGTAATGGCGTCAAGCCGATGACAATCACGATGCTGTATATGGGTTAACTCAGGAGCCGGTGCCTTTTGTCCCGCCGCCGCGCCTGTAATTCCACAGCGACCACAGCACTCCGGGGGCTGCGAGCAATGGATAGCGCTCGCGGAACGGCGTGACCGTCACCGCCATTCCTGTATGCCGCTCAATCTTCCAGGCGGCATATCGCGCCGCCCCTTCAAAGGTTGTGCTGGCTTTCATCAGGCGAACAAGGTTCAACGGTTTACCCATCCGCTTTCGACGCGACCACCAGTTGAGCATCTCGCTGCGCTCCTGATCGGAAAGCCGCGGCGTGATCCACTCCTCCTCCATCTCGAACGCGATGCCCGCCGCCTCCAGCGCTTGCGGAAGCATCCCCGCGAAGTGCGCGGCGTTGACGCTGAGAATGTCGTTTTCACGGCCCGGCTTCTCGACCCGGAATTCCGCTTTATAGGTCGCGCGGAACAGCGCCCCCCAATAGTCTTGGGCCGTCCCGCTGTGCGGACCAAGCGCCACAGCCAGCCGCGCGGCCGTGATCGCCGCAGCTTCTATCGCATCCAGCACTTCGGCGCGCGCAGCCTTGTCAGCGCTCCAGACACAGGCGCAAGGCTGCACAAAGCGCGCCCAGATTGTGGTATCGCGCAATTCTCCCGAAGCGGCTTTGGCAAAGGTCTCCAGCCGCATCGTTGCAACCTTGGCGCGCAGGTCCGCGCCTTCATCAACTCCGCGCAGGTCCGCGCCTTCAGCAACTCCGCGTCGATCCGAACCCCCGATCACGCGCTCATGATAGCTGATGGTTGGCCAGATGCGCGGTTCTTCACCGGCTGTGCCGGGCAGCAGGACATAGAAATCCAGCACCCCTTCCAGAGAGCCAGTGCGCAGGTTCGATCCATAGAACAGCACCGCACTCGCGCCCGCCTCCCATGCCAAAGCCTGCGCGAATTCGCGCACCGCCGGATCAACCGGGGCATCGAGCTGGGTGTCAAAGCGCTCGCGGAGCGCGCCACTCATGGCGCGGCAGGGGGCGTCACGAAATCGAGCGCGGGGCCCTGGCCGATCCAGTACTCGCCTGCGGGAAAGGCCTCGCCATCAAAGATGAACGGGTCTTCGATCTCCAGCGTGAATTCAGGCAGGCTGAGCGGATGAATGCCGCGTTCGCGCAGGTTTGACTGGATTTTACCCATCGCCACCAACGGCAGTAGAGCGGTCGTCCGGCGGTCCACCTGATCCACCGCGACCAGCCGCAATCCGGTGCGCAGCCGCCCGAATGGCTGCAATTTGGCGGGGAGCTGTTCGAGCGTTGTCGCAAACAGAATTTGGCGAAAATCCGGATCGCCCGCACCGCTGTGCACCATCGGCGTGCGCTGCGTGCCTAGCTTGATCTGCATGCGCGACCCTCGCCGCCACGGATTTGCGCGCGTCGCGAACAGCGCCTGCACCAGCCCCCAAAGGCCGGTCACTGCCACAACAGCGCTGTTGAACGCGCCCAGTTTATGCGCGCTTTGCCCGGCCTTGATCGAGTGGGTAAATGCGCCCGCGCCAAGGATAAAGCCGAGCACCTTGCTTTGCTCACCTTTTGCCAGATCGCGCACCTTCATCGGGCGACGCCGCACGCGCGCACCGTTGTCAAAGGCGTCAATCGCATCCTGCAGGTTCCAGTCGGCAGGAACACCCAAATCCACAGTCAGAGCGTTCGTCTTACCCTTGGGCAGGACCGCGATGACCGGCCAATCCTCGCCAAAAATCGCTTCGCCGCAGGTCAGCACATCGCGCACGGTGCCATCGCCGCCATTGATCACCAGCAGATCAATGCCCGCTTGCGCAAATCCGGCGAGCGCATCTGGCAGAGCCGAGCGGTTGCCCGGTTTGGCGATGTGGACATGTGGGCACACTCCGCAATCGAAGTCTGCGCCCTGGTTGCGGTGGCTGCGCGGGTTGTAGATGACACCGACACGGGGCTCTTCACCCGGTCGCCGGTCCCGTTTGTGCACGCGCTGCGAAGCCGCGCGGCGGGCGGCTTGAGGCAGTTGCGCAAATTCGTAGATCGGCGTGGCCATGGTGGCTCCTTTAGCGTCAGCGCGGCTCAATGTCGCTGCTTTTCTTGCACACAACTGTAACATTCGCGCGCATCTGCTGCGCGGTTACATCGGTGCGCTTGCAAATTTTTCAAGCCACAGGGAAGTCAGGCGCGGCAAATACAAGCGCAGATGCCTTGAACCCGCGACGATTGCCTGACGACGAGTGCTGGCGGGCAGATGGGCGATACGGTAGGATGATGGTATGCTGACAGAAACCCTGATCGACGCCGCTGATGCGCTCTCGCCCGAAATCACTCAGCTGCGCCGCGCCATCCATGCGGAACCGGAACTGGGTCTCGATTGCCCGCTGACGATGGCCAAAGTGCGCGAGGCGCTGGCCGGGCTCCCGCTGGAATGGCGCGAAGGGCCTTCAACCACCGGCGCGGTTGCAACGCTGACGGGTACGGCACCCTCGGATCGGCCAGCACGGCGCGTGCTGTTGCGCGGGGATATGGATGCCCTGCCGATGGATGAAAAGACGGACCTGCCCTTTGCCTCCACCATCGCAGGCCGGATGCACGCCTGCGGCCATGATACACACACCGCAATGCTGACAGGCGCGGCAAAGCTCTTATGCGCGCGGCGCGGAGAGCTTTCCGGCACAGTCGACTTCATGTTCCAGCCCGGTGAGGAGGGGCATCATGGCGCGCGCTTTATGCTGGAGGACGGGCTGATCGATCCGTTGCCCGACGCCGCCTTTGCGCTGCACATCATGCCCAACGCCAAATTCGGCGTGTTTGCCGGGCGCGCAGGGCCGTTGATGGCAGCGGCTGACCAATTCACTATCACCGTGCGCGGGCGCGGCGGCCACGCCTCTATGCCGCATGATTGCGCGGACCCGGTCCCCGCCGCAGCTGCGATTGTCAGCGCGATCCAGACGATGGTGACGCGCCGCTTTAACGCGGGCAGCGCGGTTGTGGTGACCGTGACCCAGATCCACACCGGCACCGCGCACAATGTCATCCCCGATGATGCGGTTCTTTCCGGCACGATCCGCACGCTTTCCCCAGAGCACCGCGATACAGCGCATGCCGCCCTGGCGCAGGTCGCGGCAGACACGGCCCGCGCGCATGGTGTCAGCGCGCAGTGCGAGATCACGCCCGGCTTTCCCGTGACATTGTGCGATGCAAGAGCCGTCGCCCACGGCGCGAAAGTGGCGCGCAAGCTGGGCGGCGAAGATGGCTGGCGCGACCTCGAATTCCCGATCATGGGCGCGGAGGATTTCTCCTATATTCTGGAGAAAGTACCCGGCGCGATGTTCTTTCTGGGGGTTGCGCCCGACGGCGAGGACTGGAGCGCATGCTGCGCGATCCATTCGCCCCGCATGCATGTTGACGAAGCGGCACTGCCCAAAGGCGCTGCCATGCTCGCCGGATGCGCGGTTGAATTCCTGGCGGGCGGCTTCGGCTGATTGCTGGCCAATCGAAGACCCGCCGGACCGCAATGGACCTGGTTTCGATATTGGCTAAGCCCAAATCCTGCACACGACTGGCCAAGCAATGCCGCAGCGCTTGGTGAAGGCCAGCCTGCATTCAAGAACGGGATCGCCCGCCGCGCGCAAGGCACCGCAATGCTGATCGTCCTGCGCCGCAAAGGAGCGATGATAACAAGCGCCATTCAGCACCAAAAACTCCGGCGGCGAACGTGTCAGCTGAATTACAGTTTCCGCACTGCTGTAAGCGTCTCGTCATCGCGAGGACTCATCCACGTAAGAACAGGCCGATAAGGCGGCCCTCGAATTGGGTCTTTGTGGCCATCTTGAGGGGGTATTTTTCATGCAGCGCATTCGCCTTTTGTCCGCCACAGCCGCTTTTGCTGTGGCAGCCACCCTTGCCGCCCCTGCGCTTGCCGGGGATGTTCGCGGCAGCGTCGCGGATGCAAGCGACGTCGATGCGCTTCGCGCCGCGGAAATCCGGATCGTGGAGCTTGACCGCCGCACCACAACGGACCGCGATGGCTCCTATATTTTTAAGGATGTGCCCGAAGGCAATTACACCATCGTCGCGAGCTATATCGGCGCTGAGACGGTGCAATACACCATCGCCGTTCCGGCGGAAGGGACGGTCACTCGCAACTTTGCATTGGGCCAATCGGGCAGCTCTATCCTCGTGATCGGCCAAAGCGCGGCGCAGGCCTCCGCGCTTTCACGCAAACGCGCCGCTGATGGCGTTTCAGACGTGCTCACACGCGATGCGATCGGGCAGTTCCCGGACCAAAACGTCGCGGAATCGCTGCGTCGCCTGCCCGGTATCAACGTGCTCAACGATCAGGGTGAGGGCCGCTTTGTCGCGGTGCGCGGGCTTGACCCGAACCTGAACGCGACCTCGATCAACGGGGTACGCATCCCTGCCCCCGAAGGTGACATTCGTGCGGTTGCGCTGGACGTGGTTTCCAGCGAGATCATCGAGAGCATCGAGGTCAAGAAATCGCTCACGCCGGATATGGATGCCGACACAATCGGCGCGTCAATCGAGATTCAGACCACCAGCGCCTTTGACCGCAAGAAGGATCTGTTCGTCGCCAAGCTGGGCGGCAGCTACAACGAACTGCGCGACACATTCACCGCCGATCTCGGCTTTGATTTTGCCGCCAGGCTGACCGACAATTTCGGGATTACTGGCGGCCTCTCCTATTACGATCGCGAGTTCCAGACCGACAATATCGAAGCCGATGACTGGCAACTTGAGGACGGCCAGATCTACGCCGAGGAAGTGCAGTATCGCGACTATCTGGTCGATCGCGAGCGCATCAGCGCAACCCTCGGCTTCGATGCGCGCGTGGGCGACAGCACAGAGCTTTACCTCAAAGGCGTATGGAGCCAGTTTGACGATCAGGAATTCCGGCGCCGACTGATCTTTGGCCTTGGTGATGCCAATGTTGGCGGGACCAGCGCCAATCCGGTGTTTGACGATTTCACTCCCGATGCGGGCATGCTTGACGATGAGGGTGAGGAAATTGAACAGGCCGTCATTGAGGTTGAGCGCGACGTAAAAGACCGGTTTGAGCGCCAACGGATCCGCACGCTTGTTTTTGGCGGTGAAAGCAACTGGGGCAATTTCAACGCCGAATATTCGGTCAGCTGGGCTAAATCGACCGAGTTCGAAAACGGCTCTGTCGATCCAGCGGTCTTTCTGGGCGAGTTTGAAAACGAGCTGACGGTCGGGTTTGACTTCAACGACCTACGCCGGCCCGGCTTCAGCGTCTCAACGGGTGCGGATGCCTTCTTTGATCCATCAACCTATGAGTTGGACGAGGTCGAACTGACCGCCCTGTCCGACGCCGAGGATGAGGAATTCGCCGGGCAATTCGACCTGGGCTACGACATTTACATGAATGGCGGCGTGCTCACCATTCAGGGCGGAGCGAAAGCACGGTTCCGCGAAAAGCGCTTCAACGGCGAGATCGAATTCTACAAAGCCGACGATCTGGACCTGTCGCAATTCCTCGGCGAAGGACCGTCAAACGCGCTTGCAAACCTCGCTCCACTGGCTGGCCTGACGGAATTCAGCGATTTCTTCTTTGCCAATCAGGCAAGCTTTGACCTTGTTCAACCAGACAGCGCGATTGACAGCGCCAACGAAGATTACGCGGTCGAAGAAGACATTCTTGCCACCTATCTGCTGGGCCGCTGGGAATCGAGCGATCTGCTGGTGATCGGCGGGCTTCGTTACGAGCGCACCGAAAACACTTTGGACGGCTTCACCACGGCTTTGACGGTGACTGATGATGATGAGGAAATTGTCACCATCACGCCGCTCAGCTTCGAGCGTGATTACGAACACTTCCTGCCCAGCTTGAACATCCGCTACGCCGCGCAGGATAATCTGATCCTGCGCCTTGCGGGGTATCGGAGCCTTGTCCGACCGGGGTTTGAACAGCTGGCGCCGCGCATCGAACTGAACGAAGACGACGAGGCGGTGATCGGCAATCCGCTTCTCGACCCCACGACGGCATGGAACCTGGATGCCTCGCTCGAATATTACATGGCCAATAATGGTGCGATCACCGCTGCATTCTTCTACAAGGATTTAGAAGATTACATCACCGGCCAGATAATCGAAGGTGATCCGGATAATCCGGGCAATCTGTTCGGTGTCGATTTTGTCGAGGCGGAAACCTTCATCAATGGCGAAAGCGCTGAGATTTACGGTTTCGAGTTCAGCTTTTATCAAAAGCTCGACTTCCTTCCAGGCTTTCTTAATGGCACTTTGGTACAGTTCAACTATACCTACACCGATGCAAGTGGCCTTATTTCCGATGGACCTGTTGGCGAAGTGGGCGCAACGCCGACCTTTCGCGAGATCGCTTTGCCCGCAACCAGCGAGAACACGTTCAACGCGGTGCTGGGTTATGAAAAAGCGGGCCTGAACCTGCGCCTTGCCGGAACCTATCGCGACGGCTTTCTGGACGAGATCAACGCGAGCGGGCCTGACGAGGACCGGTTCACTGACAGCCTCTTCCAGCTTGATTTCTCCGCGCGCTATCAGGCGACCGACAACGTGCAGGTCTATTTCGAATGGATCAACATCAACAACGCCGAATTCTTCGCGTTCAACAATCTGGGCGGACGTCAGAACATCCTTCAGTATGAAGAATACAACTGGACGATGAAGGGCGGACTGAGGTTCACATTTTGATGCTCCGCGCGTTTCATGGCTTCGCTCTCATAACCCTCGGCATCGCGGCGGCCTGCGCTTCAATCCCGAGCGGCAACCCTGCCGTAACTGTCACCGCGATCGCAGAGACAGTGCCCGTCGGCACAGTCAACGAAGACGCGGCAGATGACCCTGCGATCTGGCGCAACACGGCGGATCCGGGGAAAAGCCTGATCGTGGGAACGGACAAGAAGGGCGGGCTATACGTCTATAACCTTGCCGGAGAGCAGTTGAGCTTTCTCCCTTCGCCAGGGCTCAACAATGTCGATCTGGTTGAACTGAAAGATGGCCGGGTTCTCGTCACGGCAAGCGATCGCAGCGATCTTGCAAACGCGCATATCCACCTCTCTTTGCTCGACACGGACGAGGCCGGTCTGGAGCCCGTTGGGCGCGTCGCAGTTGGGCCGGGTGAAGGTTATGGCATCTGCATCGGACGAGCTGGAGCAGAAGGTCTGCTTTCGGTCTACAGCGCCCCCAAGAACGGGATCATCTATCGCACCATAATCCGCGAAGACGCTCTGGACAGCGTGAGCGCTAGCCGTGAGATAGCACGTGTTCCCAGCCAGCCGGAAGGTTGCGTCTTCGATGACCGGACCGGCACGCTCTATATCGGCGAAGAGGCCGCCGGCATTTGGGCAATCGACACCCAAAGCGGCGATAAGCAACTGGTTGCTCCCACCGGGACGGGGCTGACGGTGCCGGATGTCGAAGGCCTGGCTCTGGCTCCCGAAGGTGAAGATGACGGCTATCTTGTTGCCTCCAGCCAGGGTGACAACGCGTATGCCGTCTACAAATTGCCAACAATGAAACCAATTGGACGTTTTCGCATCGCGGCAGGCGCGTTCGGGAGTGTGGAAGAAACCGACGGGATCGAACTCGACCCGCGTTCCTTTGGGCCAGACTTCCCCGGCGGGCTCTTCATCGCGCAGGATGGCGTAAACCCGCCAGCGGCTCAGAATTTCAAGCTGGTGCGGTGGGACGACATTCTAGCTGCGCTTGAAAGCGCGACCCTCGACAATTGACCAAAGCGGTGACTCTGTAGTCAGGCGGTCTATGCACTGTTGGCCGAAACTATAACGTATTCCCGGAGTCTCGGGGCAATGCTGCCGAAAAAGAAGCGTTCAGTGACGCCCGCGAAAAAATGGCGCACCTGAGAGGATTCGAACCTCTAGCCTCTGCATTCGGAGGGCTTTAATAGACACCGAAGAGAACACGCCAGAGCATTTCTTGCGCGCTATCACCCTATTTTACAATTATAAATTGTTGGATGGCGTACGCCAGCCTACGATGTGGTATCCCGCCGCCAGGGCTGCGATGCTTACGCGGCGTGGTCAGAAAGGCAAGGCCATGACCAAGCTTACAAAGCGCAGTGTCGACGCCGCCAAGGTCCATGGCAAAGACTACATTATTTGGGATGAGGAACTCCCAAGCTTTGGCCTCCGGGTCTTTGCGTCCGGCAGGCGTAGCTATGTTATCCCGTATCGAGCGCGCGGGCGATCTCGGCGATTTACAGTTGGAAAGCATGGTGTCTGGACAGCTGAAACCGCCCGCCGCGAGGCCAAGGTGCTGCTCGGACGGATCGCGTGAGGCGGTAATCCTGCGGAGGAGAAGCTGCTTGATCGCGAAGCGATGACAGTAAGCAAGCTATGCGAACGCTATCGTCTTGACCTAGAAAAAGGACTGATACTCGGCAAAGGTGATCGACTGAAAAAGCCAAGCACGATCAGCACCGATATCGGCCGTATCGATCGGCACATACTTCCGTTGCTCGGCAATCGACGCGTGAAAGATCTGACTACACGCGACATCAATCGAGCCATGAAGGACATCATGCATGGCAAAACCAGAGTTTCAGTCAAGACCAGCAAGCTGCGGGGACGTTCGATCGTCCGCGGAGGGGCCGGTACAGCAGCCAGGACTATTGGCCTGTTCGGAGGAATCCTGACCTACGCAGTGGGCCTTGGCGTCATCGACCGTAATCCCGCCGCCTTAGCGAGTGTGAATACCGACTACTTGGAACAATCCTCGAAGATGCTTGTGCGAAAGAAAAACACGAAACTGCCGCGACGATTATCCGACTGCTCGCGCTGACCGGATACCGCCGGGGCGAGATGACGCAGCTGCGCTGGGCCGAAGTTGACTTCGAAGGAAGCTGCCTTCGGCTGTCGGAAAGCAAGGAAGGTGCCTCGGTTCGGCCGATTGGCCTCGCCGTTTTCGAGGCCCTGGAGGGTCGTCGGAAAGATGCGACATCGGCGTTCGTTTTTCATGGGTGGGAGCCCGAAACTCCATTCGGAGCGCTTACGGGACAGTGGCGCAAAATTTTCGCTGACACAGAACTTGCCGATATCACGCCGCATGTCTTGTGACATAGCTTTGCGAGCATCGCCAACGATCTCTGTTTTACAGAAGCCACCATTACGGGTTTGGTCGGCCATTCTCGTGCATCGATTACGAGCCGCTACATTCACACGGTTGATGGGACTTTGATCGCAGCGGCAGACACGATCGCGGCCTGTATCCAAGGATTGCTTGATGAGGCTGACTTGAGACACGTTAGCTACGCGGTCGATCGCGCCTCGAGGGAGAAAGCCGTCGCGCGATTTCTCGGATCATAGCCAGATTTGACTGCTAACGACGCTTTAGCCCTCAAATATGACAGCTTATGGGCCGATGTCGAACTGTCCAGTTCTATCAGCCTGAAGCCAAAAGCTGCCATTGAGCGTGCGATATAATGTGGCCGAAGCGGACAATAATGTCCTCTCGACCGCATCACGGAACAAGACGTCGCGTCCGCTCCTTTAGAACCGCTTGCAGACAAGACTCCAAGAACCTGCTCACCAGGATCCAAGATAGGTTTCGGCTCCAAGTTTCGACATATTCAAAAAGATGATTCATCGGCAACGACCAATCCGTGCACACTTACTCTTCTGGCTCGCTATTGGTCGGCGGTTCTGCACTCACCTGCGCGGCCTCCGACTGCCAACCGCCTCCGAGAGACTTGTAGATCGCGATAAGCTGGATGAAGGTTTGGGTACGGCTGATGACATGCTGGGTTTCATTCTCCAGCGCGACACGCTCGGCATCGAGCACTTCAAGAAAGTCGTCGACGCCATAGCGATAGCGCAGCCGTGCAAGCCGCGCGGCGTTTTGGGAGGCTTCGGAGGAATCGCGCAGCAGCAATTCACGGCGTAGCTCGTTATTGTACGAAGTCAGTGAGGCTTCGGTCTCCTCGAGCGCAAGAAGCACGGTTTGCTCATACCGAGCAGCCGCTGCCACCGACAATTCATCGTTCTGGTCAACCCGCGCCCGGATGCGGCCAAAGTCCAGAATGTTCCAAAGCAATTGCGGGCCAAAAGCGTAGGCGAGTGAGTTTTGCTCTGCGATATTGTTGAGCGATTGGGATTGCAGGCCGACCGAACCACCTATGCTGACAGTCGGGAAGAAATCCGCAGCCGCTTCGCCCACGCGCTCGCTTGCAGCTGCAAGTTCGCGTTCGGCCCGGCGGATATCGGGGCGGCGGCGCAGGAGGCTTGAGGCATCGCCAACCGCAACAAGGCTTGGCATTTCGGGCAGGTCTTCACCGACAGATAGCTCTTCGAGAAGCGCAACAGGAGGTTGGCCTGTCAGTACGGAAAGTCGAAAAATGCTTTGATCGATAAGCGCGCGCAGCGGGGGTATCGTCGCAAGGGTCTGGTCGAGCTGTGCCCTGGCGCGTTCCACATCCAGCCTGGTGCCGCGCCCCCCTTTCAGCAAGACTTCGGTTAATCTGAAGGAGTCTTTCTGGTTCTCTGCGTTGCGTTCGGAAACCGCCAGCTGTTCCTGCGCACCCCGGAGTGTCACATAGGTTGAGGCCGTCTCGGCAGCGAGCGATACCAGCAAGTCGTCGCGTGTTGCGATGCTCGCCTGAAAGTCTGCGCGGGCAGCGTCGCGCGCAGCTGAGAGGCGACCGAACAGATCGATCTCCCACGAAGCGTCAAAGGTGACATCGTACAGATCAAAATCAGGAACTGACCCAAGGCCCTGAAAGAACTGCGCATTCTCGGCGATGCCCTGGCGCTGATAGGCTGCGCTGGCACTACCATTGGGCAGGAAATCGCGTTGTCTCAATCGAAGTGCGGCGCGCGCGGCGCGCAGATTGGCTTCGGCAGCGGCCCGGTCACGATTGTTGGCGAAGGCCTGCTCGATCAGCGCAGTGAGGTCCTCTTCGCCAAGTTCGCGCCACCAGTCGATCACCGGCTCTTCGGCGGAGTATCGCTCTCCTGCAGCGCGTAGCAGCGGTTCGCCTTCGGCAACTGGAGGCGCTGGTGGGCCTTCGTAATCGCGCACCGAAATGCAGGCTGAGAGGCTTGCTGTTATCAACGTGATCGGGAGGAAGCGGCGGATCATGCGGGCGCTCCATCAGCCAGTTCGTCGACAGGTCCATCCTGCTCTGGTGATTCCGTCTCTGCTTTGGCGTCCTTTCGCGAGGAGAGCCATTCACCCGCATTGCGGCACAGAACGTAGAATGCCGGGGTGAAGAAGAGCCCGAAAATCGTCACCCCGATCATGCCAGCAAAAACGGCAGTGCCCAGCGATTGCCGCATTTCGAAGCCTGCACCGCTCGCAATGACCAGCGGAACGACGCCCAGGATAAAGGCGAAGCTCGTCATCAGGATGGGGCGCAAACGCAGGCGTGCGGCTTCGACAGCCGCTTCATACACATCCATTCCGGCGTCCTCGCGCTGGCGGGCGAACTCGACGATCAGGATGGCGTTCTTCGATGCAAGGCCGATTAAAACCACCAGGCCGATTTGGGTGAGGATGTTGTTGTCGATCCCGCGAAGGTTCACGCCAAGGATGGCTGAGAGCAGACACATCGGCACGATGAGAATGATTGAGAGCGGCAATATCCAGCTTTCATATTGCGCAGCCAGTAGAAGGAAGATCACTATGACTGCGAACACGAAGACAAGACTTGCGGTGGAGCCGGCGTTCGCCTCTTGATAGGCGAGACCGGTCCATTCGAAATCGAACCCGTCCGGCAAGGTTTCAGCCGCGATCTCTTCCATCGCGACAAGGGCTTCGCCCGAGCTGAAGCCGGGTGCGGCGCTGCCATCGATTTCAGCCGCGCCATACAGGTTGTAGCGGGGCTGGCGCGAAGGCCCGGTGATATCGCGGAAATTCACAACGCTGCCGATCGGAACCATCTCTCCGTTTGTGACATTGCGAGTGTAGAGATTGGCGATGTCGGTTTCGTCCATGCGAAATGGAGCATCGGCCTGCGCTGTCACCCGATAGGTGCGTCCCAGCAGGTTGAAGTCATTGACAAACGATGAGCCAAGATAAGTCTCCAGCGTCCCGAACAGATCGCCAACTGGAACGCCCAATTGCTGCGCTTTGACCCGGTCGATATCGAGATAGAGTTGCGGTGTGCCCGTCTCGTACACCGTAAACACATTCTGCAAACGCGGGTCGGCATTGGCGGCGGCAATCATCTCATTGGTGGCGTCATTCAGCGCGCGCGCCCCGCGCCCGCCGCGATCCTGCACCATCATGCGAAAACCGCCAGCATTGCCGATGCCGCGCACTGGCGGCGGTGCGATAACAATGATGAAGGCCTCGTCTATTGCGGCCAGTTTCTGATTGAGTGTGGCCAAAAGTTCAGGCGCGGGCGGCCTTTCATCAAATGGCTTCATGACCGAGAAGATTGCGCCAGCATTCGATGCATTGGTGAAGGTCGCGCCATTGAAGCCTGCAAAGCCGGTCGTGTTGGCGAAGCCCTCGGTCGAAAGGATTAAATCGTTCGCCTCTTGCAACACGGCGTCAGTGCGCTCTAGCGAGGCACCCGGAGGCAGTTGCACGGCTACGATCAGGTAACCTTGGTCCTGCTCCGGGATGAAGCCGGTGGGGGTATCGTTGAAGCGCCAGATTGTCGCGCCGATCAACAGCGTATAGACGACCATCACCATCCCGGTCCGCCGAATGATTTTGCCCGTCGCATCGCCATACCGGTTACTGAGCTTGTCAAAGTTGCGATTGAACCAGTCGAAGAAGCGTTGCCCCAGCGCGCGGGCTTTCATGCCAAGGCCCGCAAGCCTTCCGCGCGCTCCCGTCGTCTCGCGCGCATTCTCGTCTGTTCCCGCGGTTTGACTGGCTTCCACCTCGTCGGGCTCTTCATGACGCAGGAGGATGGCAGCCAGCGCCGGAGACAAGGTCAGCGAGTTGAACGCTGAGAAAATTGTCGCCGTCGCGATGGTCAGTGCAAACTGCTGATAGAACTGCCCTTGTATGCCGCTGATAAACGCGGTCGGGATAAACACCGCAGAAAGGACGAGGGCAATCGCAATCAGCGCCCCGCCGACCTCGTCCATTGTCGCATGAGCCGCCTCCTTGGGAGACTTTCCATTGCGCAGTTCTCGTTCGACATTTTCCACCACGACAATCGCATCGTCGACGACGATGCCGATAGCGAGCACCATGCCAAACAGCGTCAGGTTGTTTACCGAAAAACCAAGACCCGCCATGACCGAGAAGGTGCCGACAAGAGACACCGGGATCGCAAGGATAGGGATGATCGCGGCGCGCCAGCTTTGCAGGAAGATGAAGACCACTATGGACACGAGGACGACCGCTTCGCCGATAGTGACATAGACCTCATTCACGCTTTCAGCGATGAACTCGGTCGGGTTGTAGATGATGTCGTAGGCGAGACCGGGCGGAAAACGCTCGCTCAACCGCTCGATTGTCTCTTCGATGTCAGCGGCGGTTTCGAGCGCGTTCGAGCCTGGCCGCTGAGAAATCGCGATAGCGACAGCGGGATTGTCATCGAGATAGGCGTTGGTCGAATAATCTTGCGCGCCGAGCTCCACGCGTCCGATATCGCTGACCCGGACCTGCCGCCCGCCATCACCGGTTTGGACCACGACATCCTCGAACTGGTCGGGACTTTCGAGCCGCCCAAGTGTGCGCACAGCGATTTGACGCGAAGCGCTGCCTTCGAGCGGTGGCTGCCCCAGCGTACCTGAGGCAACTTGCACATTCTGCGCTCGAAGCGCTCCCACAACATCCTGCGGGGTAATGGATAGCGCCCGCATCCGCTCAGGATCCAGCCAGACTCGCATCGAGTATTCGCGCGCGCCAAAGATGGTGATTGCTCCCACGCCATCAAGCCGCGCGAGCGTGTCGCGGATTTGCAGAAGCGCGTAATTCGAGATGTAAAGCTGATCGCGGCTTTCGTCGGGTGAATAGAGGTGGATGACCGTCAGCAGGTCGGGCGAGCTTTTCTGGGTAATGACCCCCAAGCGCCGCACCGCTTCCGGCAATCGCGGCTCTGCTATCGAAACACGGTTCTGGACGAGAACCTGAGCCGCATCGAGATCGGTCCCGAGCGCGAAAGTGACTGTGATTGTCAGCCGCCCATCATCGGTTGCTTGGCTGGACAGGTAGAGCATGTTCTCTACCCCGTTGAGCTCCTGCTCTATCGGCGTTGCGACCGTATCGGCGACAACATCGGCACCCGCGCCCGGATAGGTTGCGGTCACGGTAATGGTGGGCGGGGCGATCTCGGGATATTGCGCTACCGGTAGGCTGAAATAGCTTACCGCGCCGAACAGAACGATAAGGATCGATACAACCGCCGCAAAGATCGGGCGCTCGATGAAAAAGTGAGAGAACTTCATTGCGCCGCGGCCATTTCGGCGCTTTCATCCTCCGCTTTTGCTGCCTCTGCCTCCGGCGGATCGCCGCCCGCAACGCTGACGGTAGCGCCGGGCCTCGCCCGCATCAGGCCGCCCACGATCACGCGATCCGTCCGCTCCAATCCACTGGCGATGATGCGCATTCCATCATCGAGCGTACGACCGAGCTCTACGGTCCTTGGCCGGACGACATTATCCTTATCCACGATCAGCACAATCTTGTTGGACTGATCCGAAAGAATTGCGTCATCTGGCACCAGCATCGCTTCATATTCGCCAGAGCCCAGCAGTCGCAGCCGTCCGAACATGCCGGGTATGAACAGGCCATCGGGATTGTCGAACAGCGCGCGCCCTTCCACCGTGCCGGTCTGGGTGTCGATCGCGTTGTCGACAAAACTCATCCGGCCACTGTGAACGAATTCAGTCTCGTCCTGCAGGCGAAGCGTCACTGGGTTGGCGATGTCGCGTGACGAGGGGCGACTGCCTTCGCGCGCCTGCCTGCGATATTTCAGATACGCGGCTTCGTCGGCGGTAAAGATGAACTCGATCGGATCGAGCGCAAAGACAGTTGTCAGACGGCTCGCCTGTGCGCCGCTGCCCGAAACAAGATTGCCCGCCGTAATCTCGCGCGCGCCGACCCGACCAGAGATGGGCGATTTGACGCGCGTAAAACCAAGATCGAGTTTGGCCTGACGCAGGGTGGCTTCGGCAGCAGCGACCGATGCTATTGTTTCGCGCCTTGCCTGAGTGCGAGAATCAAACTCCTCTTTGGAGATCGCCTCTTCCTCAAGCAGGAATTCGGCGCGCCCCAGATCGGCTTGGGCAAGGTCCCTGCGTGTCAAAGCCGCTTGAAGATCGGCTTCTGCTCGGGCGACCTCCGCTTCGAACGGACGCGGATCGATTGTGAAAAGCAATTGCCCACGGCGCACGAGCGCACCTTCACGGAAATGGGACTGCACGAGGTAGCCCGATACTCTGGCACGAACCTCCACACCTTCGACCGCGTCGAACTGGCCGGTATATTCGTCCCAGTCGGTGATAGTGCGCAGCGTGGGCTGGGCAACAGTCACTTCAGGTGGCGGAGGCGGTTCCTGTTGGGCACCACCGGAGCAATTCGCGAGCGCCATCGCTGCAAACAGCGGAGCGGCCAGACGTCTCAAGCTTGAAATCAGTGAGATATTCATGACGCCCTCGTTGCAGTAATGTTTCAATATCGGAGCGATTTAGGATTTATCAGAATCGTTCTATTCACCATGCGTCTAGCTGAACGCACAATTTTCTGTAAACCAAAAGTTACATTTGATGACGCCCGTTAAATGCAACAGTAAGTTGCGTTTAATCGAACGAATGGACTGGATCGTCATCCTGACATCTCAAGGAGATACAGTATCACCACCGCATTGCCTGCACCTTGTGATGAGTCGGTCACCCTAAGCTCCGGCGAAACGCCATGCATCTCGGAACGCGGCACTCTGGTGGCTACCATCCTCGGGTCCTCGCTCGCCTTCGTGGTCGGTTCAATCGTCAATGTTGCGTTGCCATCGATGCAGACCGACTTCGCTACCGGTGCCGCTGGCGTGCAGTGGATCGTGAATGCTTACCTTTTGCCGCTGTCTGCGCTCGTTCTCGTTGGAGGATCTCTTGGGGACCATTATGGGCGCAAGCGCATTTTTATGACCGGGCTGGCACTGTTCACCATGGCGACCCTGGCATGCTCAATTGCGCCCAATCTGGAAGTCTTACTCGGCTTCCGGGCGCTCCAGGGCGTCGGCGCTGCGTTGTTGGCGCCCAACAGCCTCGCCATCATCGCGGACGGCTTTTCAGGCGAGAAGCGCGGCAAGGCTATCGGCACATGGGCCGCGGCCGGCGCCATCGCGGGGGCAGCCGCGCCCTTGCTGGGCGGAATTGTGATCGACACTTTCGACTGGCGCTGGGCATTTGCGATCGTGATTCCTCCATCGGTAATCGCCTGGGTCGTGGGCCAACGGAGTATTCGGGAGTCCCGCGAGAGCGAGGACGAGCGCACACCACTCGATTGGACTGGCGCTTTTCTGGCGACGAGCGCTTTGGCCGCTCTGGTCTTTGCCCTGATCGACGTTTCGCAAGACAGGGAGGCGAACGGTTCAATCGTCGTATTTGCAATCATCGGCGTAATGCTCGGGGCGGGTTTCTTTGCGGTCGAGCGGCGGAAGGGCCTCGCTGCCATGATGCCACTGGGAGTTTTCGGATCGCGCAGCTTCTCCGGAATATCGATCCTTACCCTTGCGCTCTACGCTGCTCTAGGCGGCCTCATGGTTTTGCTCCCCTACCTTCTTATCGAACAGTTCGGTTTCTCGGCTACTGCTGCGGGTGCTGGCCTCCTGCCATTTCCGCTGATCATGGGGCTGCTGTCGCGCAGCATTGGCGGGCTGGCGTTACACATCGGCATTCGCGTCACCTTGACCATCGGCCCCTGTTTGGTCTCAGCCGGTTTCGCCCTGTTCGCTGTCCAAGCGAGCCCTGAGCTTAACTACTGGAGCGATATTCTTCCCGGCCTTGTCACAATTGCAATCGGCATGGCGCTATGCGTCGCGCCCCTGACAACCGCCGTCATGAATTCGGTCGCCAATCGCTATGCTGGCGTTGCGTCAGGGATCAACAACGCGATCTCGCGAATTGCAGGACTGATAGCAACCGCATTGCTCGGTTTCGTGCTCGTCAACTCGGATGAAACAGATGTTTCGCTAATCTCCGGTTTCGAGAGCGCATCATGGGTCGGCGCTGGACTTTCGCTCCTCGCCGCAGTAGCCGCTTTTGCGATGGTCCGCGACGAAGTGGCGTCTGCCGAAAAGTGATGGGAGAGCACGACATTGGCCCGTAGTCCATCCTCCTCGAATTGAGCAACGCTGAAACGGCCGGTCGTGAGCCGAAAGCGGTCAGTCTGCTTTTGAAGCAATAAATCGAAATAGTGGCCGTCAATTTCGGATGGAAGTTTCGCTTACCCTCGACGTCAATTGAGATCGATACGAGGTAGCCGTACAGACACCACACTACGATTGGGCCGGCTAATTCCGTAAACAAGTCGATCGCCAACGTCCGGCGCGAACGCAAAAGCCTGACCTTCAAAGGGAACCGCAATCGTGGCGACATGCTCGAGCACAGAGCCGACCTTTGGCAAGCGAAGCGCATAGAGTTCAGGCCTGTCGTGTCCTGACAGATAGAGCAGACCGTCTGGTCCGAAGGCGCCCCCAGAGGTAGAATGCGGCGCCATGCGCGAAAGGACGCTGTCGGGAAGGATGTACCCGCCAACACGTCGCCAGTCATCATCGTAGCGCACAATCTGGCCCCAGCGGTGGTCGCGACCCGGAGTGCCGCCTTTCTCGTCATATTCGGCAAAGCCTGCCCAGTTCGACCCGTCGTGCCTGTCCAACCAAGTTAAGGAGCCCGCCACCGCTCCGAGGGCGTGACTGCCTATATGTTCCAAGCTTACCGGATCGAACCGCTCAATGCTGCTTGCCATCGGTAACGCGGGAAAGTTCGAGTGCGCGCAAGTCAAGGCTTCGTCGCGCAGCTTGCAGCTGTTGAGGTGCACAAACGGGCCGCCGCGCTGCCCGCGCCATTGGTTGACCACCGCACCGGTTGCACGGTCGTACCGCCCAATTGCATAGTTCACGATGGCGTAGAAATGATCAGTGCCGACCGCAGCACCCTGACCCGCCTCGACCGCGGGGTGACGCGAGACTTCTTCCGCAACCAATTGAGCGACTTCGGCATCGCTCGAAGGTGCTAAACTCTGCGAAGCGACGCCAAAAGGCGCAGCCAACCAAGCAATCGCGGCGAGCAGCTTAAAACTGCGCACTAGCGCCAATCCAGTAAGTCCGGCCAAAACGCGCATCCTCCTGTAAAAATTGTCTGTTTGGCCCCGTCACCTCAGTGCGACCGCTGTCGAACAGATTGTTCACTTCGCCAATCAAGGTGATTTTGGGGGTGACTGCAAAACGGACTTGCGCGTCGACGATCTCGCGCTCTTCCCAGAACTCATCGCGGTCAGGATTGTCCGGCACGACCGTATCGATGAACGACCCGGTGTAGCTGTAGGAGAGGCGCGCCTCGAAGCCGTCGATCGCGTAGAATACAATTGCATTGGCCACCCACTCAGGCTGCTGCAAATAGGTGATCTCGCGCGTCCCGCCCATTGAAAGCGGCACATTGAACTCGCCGTCGATGTAAGTGGCGTTGAGATTGATGCCGAAGCCGTCGAAAGGTGCGGGAAGGAAGTAGAACCGCTGCTGCAATTGCGCTTCAACCCCGAACAGGCTGGCGCTCTCCGCATTCTCTGGCTGGGTGACATCGGCAGTGACGCTGGTCCCATCGCTCAATGTGACGTTCAAGTCCGGTGTCGTCACGGTGAAAATCTCGTTCGATATGTCTTTGTAGAACACACCGAAACTTATCAGGCCTTCGCGCATATAATATTCTGCCGCCACATCGAAATTGTCCGAAATGCGAGGATCGAGATCGGGGTTTGAACGGCTGATCGTGGTTCCCGCGCCATCGGAACTGATGGACTCACCCTGGGTAAGCGAAGAGATATCGGGCCTTCCGATGGTGCGCGAATAGGCCGCCCGCAGGACGATGTTGGAATTTGCCTCGTAGCGCAGCAACACGCTTGGCAGAAAATTGGTGTAGTCCCCCTCGACCGTGCCTGACGGGTTCGTGCCAGAGAAATCGGTGTTCTCAATCCTCAGACCGCCGTTGATAAAGAGCGGACCCGCCGCGAAACTCGCCATCACATATCCAGCGAGAATGTCCTCCTGCGCTGTCGTGACATTGCCGGAATCTGTGGTCTGCTGAAAACGGGATGGGTTATCCTCAAACGCCGACAAGGCAGCAGCGCTGTCTATGCGGAAAGGAAAACGTGAGCCGTCTTGCAGCACTTCGTCGCTCAGCGAATTGTCTACAACTTCCGACAAGCGGTAGATATCCCCATCGAGCGGTCGAAAACGCTGGAACGCGAATTGCTCAGTGCGTTCAGTATTCCGATAGAGCCCGCCTGCCGAAACAGTCAGCTCGCCGCTCCCTGCGTCAATCACATACTCGAGATCGCTCGTCACTTGCCAAAGGTCTTCCTCAAGCGTCCGGTCCAGCCTTGTGGTCCCGCCGCGATTTGACAGGCTGACATAGTTGGCAGGATTGAAGAAAGCATCGGGATCAAGCGGCTGAATCTGTGGGAAGAATGTGTCAGTCGTGACCCGTGCGGCAAATGCAGGATCGGCATCGGTCTGGAAGGTTTCGGTCGATTCAGGGTTATCGAGTTCGGCTCCGGAATAAGACACTTGGTTGCGCCAGCGCAGCGCATCAGTGACCTGCCAATCGAGCTGGGCCTGAGTGTTGTAGATCGTGCGATCGATAACGAACCGGCCTAGGCCTACGATCCCGAAACCATCTTCGGTTGTGATTGAGGTTCCATCCTGGGACGCAATTGTATCCGGCTCGTTCGAACCGGTGCCCGTACCAAGCTCGTAACGGAATTCGTCGCGCCGCTCGTCATCGTTAAACTCGGTATAGAGCCCGCTCAGCGTGAACTCGATATCATCGTTAGGTCGCCATTCGAACTTGGCGTTGGCGCCGATCCGCTCGCGCGTGTTATTATAGAAAAACTGACGGTTATTGGTGGGCACCACAATCCCATTGCCGCTCCCAAGCCCGACATTGACGCCAGCATCATCGAACTCGGTGTAGTCGGCGTCGTCCGTTTCGAGTTGTGGCACCTCGAAATTGCGGATCGAATAATCGCCAGCAATGACGATCCCGAATTGCTCATCAGCTCCAAACCGATGGGAAAGCGCCGCGTTGATTCTGAAGGGCTGCTCGTCCGAGCCCGGCCCACCGTCTAGCGTACCGCCTTGGCCGGTCTGCTCGTGGAACCCGAGAAAAGCCTCTCCCCGGAAGGTCGTGCGGCGTTCTTCTGCAAAAGCGCTGCGCGTGATGATGTCGATAGTGCCACCGATTGCGTTCGGGTCCATCGCAGCGGTCGGCGTCTTGATCACGTCAAGCTGCCGCAGGAGCGAGGCCGAGATTATGTCGAGCGGAACCGTCCGGTCTCCGCGCTCGGGTGATGCCAGGATCGCGCCATCGACGGTCACGCGATTATAGGTAGGCGGAAGGCCGCGAATGACCGGAAAGCGTGCTTCGCCCTGATCGTTCTGAATAGAGATGCCTGGCAAGCGGCGAAGCACGGCGGCAGTGTTGAGGTCAGGAAGGCGGCCGATATCATCTTGGCTGGCGACATCGACGATACGCTTATCGTCACGCTTCGCTTCGATCGCTCGACTTTGCGCGAGCGCCTGCCCGGTTACGACGATCTGATCGCCTTGAGCCTCGTCGCTTTCGTCCTCGTCTTGTGCGTAAACTGGCGATGCCGCGACGCAAGTTGCGCCTGCGAGCAAAAAGGTCTTCCACGATAGCTTGAACGTCATCTTCGTCCCTCCTGATCGAAACGAGTGGCTTCGACGACTCGAATAGCGAAGTCAGGCAACAGGGCAGTGACGAACAGGTGTCTGGAGCGAGACGATCATCGGACTCTTCTGTGACCGACGAGGCAAAATGCTGGCTAAAGGGTTGGCCGCTGAGCAGCAGGATCAATGGGTTAGGTGAGCTTGCGCGAACCATGCGCGCACGCGACACGATGAGTTGCCTGCACGGCTGTCGATTTCATCTCCCGCGCAGCGATAAAAAGCCATTCGCTTGTCACCGTATCCTGTGTCACGTCGATCACCATGTATCCGCGCTGACTGGTATCGCACCAGTATAGATCGGGGTTTGCTTCCATCAAACTCTTCGCGATCTCAGCCGGATCCCCGCTAAGACGCTTATCTATGCCTAGCGACGAAACACCCTGAACCGAAAATTCCACACCGACTGGCGTCTCGTCATTCCTCAAGTCGAATGCCCACGCGTTGTGGCTGTCCCCGCTGAGGACAACAAGGTTGGCATCCGCAGCCAAAGATGCGTCGAACAACCGTTTTCGAGCTGCGGGATACCCGTCCCATTTGTCCAGCGTCGCAGGAACACCCAATTCGCCAAGTCGCGCTCTACGCCGAAGACTATCAAGCACGAATTCCGGAGGCTGGCGGTCTGCGGCGAACAATGGCATGGGGTCCGTGGGGAATCGTGTTCTCGCCATAATCACCGGTTGGGCCAGAATTTGCCATCTTCGCCCCGACGCAACCGATCTCGATAAGCCATCTGACAGCCAGCGCTCCTGCGTTTCGCCCATCATCGTGCGCGATGGATCGGCAAGCGGACCATCACGAAACGCACGCGCGGCGTTTTCAAGTCCGCCGCCATGCGCCGCGATCCATTCATCCGCATCAAGTTGAGCGGATCGCGCGATGAGCCTGGTCTCAAGCCGGAACAATGAAGCAAGGTTGCCAATCTTGTAGCTCGTATAGGGCCGGGTCCTCATCGGCATCCACTCGTGATAGGCCCTCACTCCGGCGGCCATACGTTTGTGCCATGGTCCCTCAGTGGACGGGTTGTGGTTCTTCGCTCCGGCGCGCCAGCTGTTATTGACCGTCTCATGATCGTCCCACAGCGAGATCATCGGATATCGACGGTGCAGTTCCTGAAGCGCTGGATCCGCCCTATAACTCGCGTATCGCAATCGGTAATCGGCAAGACTGACCAATTCGTGCGGAGGCGCTATGCCCCGCGCGTCAGCAAGCCCCTCCAAGGCGTCTGATCGTTCCAGATCGGTTTCATAGATGTAATCGCCAAGGTGAACGAGCAGGTCGAGGTCGTCTCGTTCTGCCGCGTGCGCATAGGCATTGAACCAACCCGATGTTGCGTTCGCACAGGAAAAAACGCCAATTTTGAATGCGTCGATCTCGCCGTCAGGAAGCGTGCGAGTTCGACCAACTGGCGAACGCGCCGCGTTAGGGGCTTTGAAGCGATAGTAGTACCATTCGCCCGGCCTGAGATTTTCAATTCTGATGCTCGTGCAAAAATCGCTGGTGGGGCCAGCAATGCCTGCACCGGCTGCAACGATGTTCCGAAAGCCTTCGTCCCTGGCGACCTCAACTTCGAGCCACGAAGCTTCGCCACCAGAGGCAAGGTATCGCGTCCAGAGTGTCACGCTGCCTTGATCTGGGTCGCCGCTTGCGACCCCATGGGTAAAGCCGCCCTGATTGCTCAGACGCAAACCGCCCGAGGCCAAAAGCGCCGGCACTACCGAAGCGGTTTCAAGAACGGTTCGCCGTGAGATATTCGGCAACCCGCCGAAAATGGAGCGGATGTGAGATTGCATCCGGAAAAACTACAAGTGCTTGATGACAAGCTCATGGCCAATTTGGCCGACTGTCGCACAAACGCCTCCAAAACGTCGCTGCCGCGCCACTGAAACGTCCCGACGGCGTCACCACGATTGATTAACCCCGCCCAATAGCTGGCATGCAATCTATTGGGGGAATTCTAATGGCAAAACGACTAAATCGCTCATCCATTCTCAGGCTTGGGCTGTTACGCGCTAGCGTGGCCGCGTGCGCCGTGGCTTCCGCACCCGTGATCGCCGGAGAACTCAATGGCACGGTCTCGAGCGATACGCTTGGGCGTCCGGTACGCGGTGTTCAGGTGACTGTCGTGGAAACCGGCCAATCGGTTCAAACTGACAAGGACGGGCGCTATGCCATGTCAGGGCTGGAGGCTGGCACCTACACACTCAAGATAGCTCAGCCTGGCTATGAAACCGCTGAAATCACCGTGAACGTGCCTGCAGAGGGATCGGTAACGGCAGACGCCAACATCTCGCTTTCAGTTGGAACCGGCGGCAATGCCATACTCGTAACCGGAGCCCGAGCTTCACGCTTGCAGGCCATCGAACGCAAACGTGCTCTGCCGGTCGTAGCGGACGTCGTCGCGTCAGACGGCATCGGAAAACTCCCGGACTACAATACAGCCGAAGCATTGCAGCGGCTACCGGGTATCTCAGTCGAGATTGACCAGAGCGAGCCACGCTATGTCGTCATTCGCGGCGTCGATCCCAATCTCAATCAGGTCACCATTGATGGCAATCTGGTTGGCGTCGCGGAAGCTGAAGGTCGACGCGTGGCGCTCGATACGATCCCCTCGGCACTGGTCGCAGCGATCGAGGTAATCAAAACCGTTACACCGGATTACGATGCCAACGCTATTGGCGGCTCGATCAACATCATCACCCCGACCGCCTTTGACCAGACCGATCCATTCACCTTCGTATCCGGTCTCGGCATATACAACGAAGAAGCAGATCAGCTCGGTTTTGGCGGAAGCGCAATGCATGGGCGAAAGTTTGGCGTGAACGAGGATTTCGGCGTCGTAATCGGGGGGAGTTATTCAAAACGGTTCATCGGGAGCCAGCTCGTCAGCCCTATCAATTGGCGCGAGGTCGCTCCCGATGTCATCTCCCCGACAACGGTACGCTATTTCGATTATTCGATCGAACGTGAGCGGATTGGGGCAATCCTCAACCTTGATTGGCGACCGGATGAAAACACCCGTGTATACATCCGCAATATCTACAATGAATTTACCGATGTCGAAGGTCGTGATCAATTCGATTACAACTTCTTCCGCGGCGACGCCGTGGTCTCCGGCAATCAAATCACCTTCGACCGAGGCCGGGCATCGCGCGAATTCCGACAGAACGAACAGACTCAAAAGCTTTACAATATCTCGCCCGGCGTGGAGTTCAGTTTCGAAAATATCGATCTCGAACTGAATTATACTTTTGCGCGCGCTGAAGAGCGCACGCCTATTCGCGACGACCTCGAATTTCGGACGGGCAGTCAAGCGGTCTCAACGCTTTTGCTGGATGATGCTCTGCCATCCTTTGCTGCGGTCGACGAAAGACTGTTCGATCCGGGCTTCTTCCCACTCCGCCGCATTCGCCTGCGCCGCGAAGAAATCGTGGAGGACCTGCACGCGGTTCGCGGCGATCTGACCTTCAACTTCACTGATGTTAGCGACAGCTTTATCAAAGTCGGCGCAAAATTTATTGATCGGACCAAGGACCGGGATAATTCTCAAGCTCAGTTAGAGCCATTCGACGATGTGACATTTGCGGATACAGGCGCAGTCCTCGGTGAAATTGAAGATTTCTACGACGGGGAGTATCGCTTCGGCCCAGGTATGGATTACCTCGGCGTGCTCGATTTCTTCGACCGAAATCCGGGGCTTCTAGAACTGCAGGAAGGCACCACCGCATTTAATGAGCTCGCCTCGGATTTCCGAGTGAGCGAACAGATATATGCGGGCTATGCGATGGCAAGTCTGGAATTCGATAACTTCACGGCAATCGGCGGGGTCCGGGTCGAACACACCGAAGGCACATATGACGCCTTCGCGATCCGGGACACGGATGGCAATGGCGTGCTTGAACCGTCAGACATTGCGCCGCTCAGTTTCGACACTTCTTACACCCATGTCCTGCCAAGTGCGCTTTTAAACTATCGCCCGAACGAACAGGTTTTGTTCCGGGCCGCGTGGACTAACACGATTGGCCGACCAAACTACTCCGATATCGTGCCCGCCTTTGAGGAAGAAGACGGACTGGGAGCGGCGGGCAATCCTGATCTTGACCCGTTTACCTCTATGGGTCTCGACCTCTCGCTCGAATATTATCCCGGCGCGGAGAGCATCGTTTCGGTTGCAGCCTTCTACAAGAACATCGATAATCCGATTTTTACTCGGACGATCTTCGATACAAGCTTTGCCGGCGTGGACCTGCTCTCACTCTCGCAGCCGCAAAATGCGGACAGCGGGGAACTTCTGGGCATAGAGGCAAACGTGATCCATCAATTCCGTTCTCTGCCGAGCCCGCTGGACGGGTTCGGTGTTTCCGCCAACGTCGCTTACATCGATAGCAGTGTGAATGTGCCCGGGCGCGATGATGAGCTGCCCTTCTTCCGTCAGTCGAGTTGGGTGGTCGGTGGTGCGCTCTTCTACGAAAAAGGGCCGATGGAAGCCCGTATTGCTGTCGATTACCGAGACGAATACCTGGTTGGGGTCAGCTCATCGCCTGAAGGGGACATTTTCATCGGAGAACGGCTCGTTGTCGATGCACGTGTTGCCTATCGTATCCTCGACGGGCTCGAATTGTTTGGCTCAGTCGCAAACATCGGACGCGAACCTTTGGTCAACTTTCAGGCCACTCCCGACCAAATTGTTGGCAGGGAGCAATACGGCGTCAATGTCGACTTCGGCTTCAGTGCAAGATTCTGAGAAGCTTAGGGAAAAGTCCCCCATTTAAACAAATAAGCTATATTCAGCGTCTGCGGCCATACGCGACTTGTATAGGGCCGGAAAAGGAAATTCGGCTTCGCGAATATTTTTGCAGAAAGCATTCGTTCACCTGGTGCCTCGATTTTAATCGATAGGTTCGGTTTGTTAACCTGGGCACACGGCAAGGGCGCTCAAGACACCAGCCAATTAAGGAGTTTAGGCGCTTGAAGAAGCTCGCCTATTGTCTGCCACGCCCTCAGACACAGAGAATCGCAGTAAGGATCAGTCGAAGCCTCATCGCGCTTGCACTTGGCATCCATCACTATCGCACCTTCCCTCGTGCTTCGATACTACGGTCGTATCTCGACTCGACAAGGTTGAAGATCGCTCGGCAATCAGCGCCATGATTTCAGCGCCGATCAGCATATCGTCTTCGCGACCAAATTTCTGTTTACGGATGGTGCCTGCATGGTCGATCAGAATTGTCGTGGGGGTGCCCTGCATATGATATTCCTGCATGGTCTGCGGAAGCCGTTGGCCTTCTTCGCGCGCATCTATTCCGACAGGAAAGGTGATGCGATATTCATGCAGGAAAGCCTCGATCGCGGCGCGTGTCCCTTGCGCCTCGAAGTGTTCGAAGACGGTGTGAAGGCCGATTACTGCCAAATCGTCTGCTTTGAACAATTGCCGCGCCTTTTGTGCCTGCGGTAGAGAATGGGAGACGCATCCAGGGCACAGCATCTGGAATGCTTCGAGAAGCACCACCTTGCCGCGCAGCGATGCCAGCGTGATCGGTTCCGGGGTGTTGAGCCATTCGGTGACTTGGAGGGGTGGGGCAAAGTCGCAAGCCATGATTGTATTCATCCGTTCTGGGGTCGCCAATATCCGTTGGCAGCAGCTATGGTTTGGTAGTGTATGGCGATGACCTGGCTAGAAGCAATCAACCCATGGGCGTCAGAGGCATAATCCGGACGCAGCTTCTTCAGAATATCCGTGTCGGGCTGGGTCGCCTTGACGCCGAGCCGCGCGAGAGTGATCGCGAGTTGAAACCCTTCTTCCGGGGTTGGTGTTTGAAGTTGGTCCGGGAAACCGGCAATTGGCTGGATCATAGCCTTACCTCGCACTGCTAGGAAAATGTCCGGCGGCCTTCGCATTAGAAAAGGGGCGCGACCCGAAAAGCAAGGCCGCCGGATAGGGCGCCTATTTGAGGTCGTCGATGCTTGCGCCGAAGTTGATGTGGTAAGGCTGCCCTTCGATCACCAAGGCAGGGACCGATTTGACCCCTGCGCTTTCCGCGTCGGCGAGCCGCTCGGGCGCGCTGCCCAAATTGACGATCTCGACATCGTATTTTGCGGGGTCGAGCCCTGATGCGATTGTCGTTTCGGCATCGGTGCAAACACCGCAGCCCGCATGATAGAATGTAGCTTTCGTAGTCATAGTAGTTTCCTTCGCTAATTATGGTGGAGATGTGAGAGCAGGCAAATCGGCCTAATCGTCGTGATGCCGAACGGTCACTTTGCCGGGCAAGGACAGGTCGCCGGAAAGCACGTCATAAACACCGGTGACGCACAAGAGCGGAGCTTCACCCTGGGCATTGACCTGGAGTTCGGCGGTATCCGGTGAGGCTGCCATCGGAGCCGATGACGCGATGGCACGGGATGATGAGCGCGATCTGGTTGGCGCCATTGGCGCGTGCGACAGCGCGCGAGGCAGCAGGTCGGCCGAGCTCGCGAGCGATGTCGATATAGCTGCGCGTTGCCCCCGGAGGGATCTCCTGAAGAGCCCGCCAAACCGATTTGGCTGTGGTGATCCTGCCATCGCGATCGGGGTCTCGAAGCTCGCGGAGGCCCGGGTGAACCAACAAGAGCAAACCAGCGTCGAGATCGGACAGATCCTGATGCGCAATGCCCAAACCAACGGCTCGGGGTTTTGGACAAGGACCATTCAAAGAATTGATGGTCTCGATACAAATCTGCCCGGGCTGAGTGTGGCGGAATTGAAATTAAGAAGGCGCCCATGATGCGAAACGCCGTGACGTTCGTCATTGTGATCCTGGTTGTGGTCGGCGTCTTGCTCGCGGCACAGGTGATCCTGGCCAACCGCGCCGCCGTGCGTGATTTCGGGCCGCAAGTGTGCTGGCTGAAACAGGGCAGTGACACCGTCAATTTGCGCCAGCTTGAAGTTACGACAACAGGCTATTTTATCCCGGATCCCCTGACTTTGCTGAACCGCCGTTTTCTGGGCCTCGGGATGGAGGACCCAGCGGTGCTTTCGCCGCATTTTGCCGTTCTGGCACCCAGCGCCGACGGGACGCTGGAGATCTGGGGTTGGAGCTTTCGCAAGCGCGCTTTCTGGCGTGATGAGAACGGGACCATCGACAAATTTACGAGCGCCGACCTGCGTGAAAAATGCAGGGTCATGCTGGAGAATGCAAAAGAAACGCCATGACCGAACCAAACGACTATCCCAGCCTCGATAACATTCAGGTCCCTTCCAAACCGGGCGGCAAGACCGTCATGACCTTTGCAGTCTCCGCGTTTCTGTTGTTTCGCGGCTCGGAAAAGCCGGGCGTTCGTCTGGCGCTGGTCGATGCGCTTGGCCAGTATCAGGCCCGCTTTCCTGAACATGTGACCCACTTCCAAAAGCATATGGCGCGGCGAATGACTGCAATCGGGTCAGATGGTTTTACCGATGCCTACCGCGCGGAAATTGCGAAGATCGACCCGGAATTCGATGATTGGGCCGGCACCGTGGGCAGTCTTGATCAGCTCAGCCAATATGGCGCCACGTGCATGGCGAAAAGGGAAATGAGCGTTCGGCGCTACCCGCTTGGATATTTTCGCGCCTGGTATCCCTGTGCGTACGCCAAAACCAACGCTGCTGATCTGATTGCCGCAGTGATCAGGTGGTGCAATCTGCTGCGCCCGGAACAAGGTCAAGTGGGTCTTACGACCCTGTTCGAATGGGGCATGGCGCGATCCTATCCCCATTTGTACTGGCCTTACCTATCGCGGTTCAACGGGCTGGAATTCAATTGGGCCTTTGGCCTGTCTGCGCGGGCTGAGCGAGGGCTGAAATCCGTCAACTGGCTGACCATTCTCGACGATGCCTATGTCGCCGAACTTGGTGGCATCGATGCGCTGACTGATACGCTGGGCGCGCGCGCTACGATCCACAACTGGGACGGCGGTATCCTGGTCCAGGCCTGCGCCGAGCCTCAGCTCGGCGACACCGATGCCAACGCATGGCCCGACGCCTGTATCGATGTCAACGCGGCCCTGCGTCCGATCCGGTTTGAGGCATATCGCAATAGCCCGATGTCCCTGATCAGGGTGCCCGAACCGCTGGACGCGCATGAGGAAACTTTGAAATGGGTGCGCCGGTTCGATCGGGAAGCAGCCTGAACATGTCAGAGCCATACAGTCTCGTCTTCCATGCCACCGTCGATGCCGAAAAGTTGCGGTTCGCGCTGAAGGCACCGTTGATGCCGACCACGGCCTTTGCCGATTGGACTGTCTTGGGTCTTGGCGAAGCACCGGCCGATCTGGGATCGGCGATGCCCGCAACGGGCCTGAGCTATCTGAGCGCTTTGCGTGACAGCAGCTTGAAACAATACGGCTGGCATTTTGCTTTTGATCCAGCAGCAGGGACGCTGACATGCGTCTGCCTGCTGTGGACGGACAGCCAGCTCGAGATTTTTGCCGGGCTAAACATACTGCGTCAGCTTTTGGCGGCAGCGGGCACCAGTCAACCCGGTTACATCATCGTGCATGGCTGCATCTTTTCCGATCTTGGGACCTTGGGGGGGAGTCATTGTTGAAGAAGGCCACTCGCGAGTCTTGCCGGGGGATGACGCGCAGATCGCTGAGGCCCTGGCCCATGCTGAACCCGTTGCGCAACGCCTTCTGGATCAGGCCAACGCGCTTTACGCGCGCGACGACAGAGAGGCGGCAGCGAGGACGCTGATAGTTGACGATCTTGACAAGGCTGCTGGGGGATAAACGCATTTGGCAAGTCAAGAACCGCACCTCTTTTCAGCAGTCCGAACGTTTTATTTTTTGAGTTGTTTGAATCGTGAACCGAAGAGGCAACTGGTATGTACTTCGTGAAATTCGCCACCGCTATTGTTGTCCTCTTGTGCGCAGCGTTCGCGGCAGTCGGGTATTTTTTCTTTGCACAGCCGAATGAGCGAAGACTTAAATCAGTGACGCCCGAGAACGATCGGGTGAATATGCTGGAAGGCCGACCCGATGCAGTGATTTTGTCAGAATTCGTCACCGGTGACGTGCCGCGCTTACTGCGGGGTGACGCGCTGGACACGTGGTCTGAAGCGTTGTGGTTTACCAACACCATTGATGCTGGCAATGTTATCGGCGCTGGCATCTTTGGGATAATGGGCACGCCGGTATCAACCCGGATTGGGACAGCCTTCGTTGATGGTAGGTCGATCACGACCTTTGATTGCCTGACAGTCGACTGCACCAAATGGTCAAGGAACGCGACCGGGATGTGGGGGCTTGGCGCGATGCATGGGCAAGCCGGGGCCCTGGGTCCAGAGGTTCAGTTTAAGCATGAGACCTTCCGAGCGTATGATGCCTATCTGGCCGCGCAAGCAAATGTGGCCGCCGACCCCCTGCGATGGTTCGCAGACCCAGGGGCAGAAATACCTGAACCGGACTCTGACGGACTACATCTCGTGGTGATCACCCTCCCGACACGTTTGGTGTCCAAAGCTTCGGATGCAGATCTGGGCTTGGAGGATGCGGCGATGGTTGGAGACCTGATGGGACGCGCAAATGATTTGATTGCTGGTCTGGGCGGCGAGGTTCAATCCGTTCATGGCGCCAGTCCGATGCCGCTGTGGGTCATGAAGAACGGTACCTATCTACGGGGCGTTGACGACGCAACGCGAAGACTTCCCGGTTACGCCACGCACAGCCCGACTCTGCGCGTCAGGTTGCCGTTCGATGCGATCCCCGTCCTTCGCACCAGACTGGCCGAAGCGTCTTTTCCTGGCACGGACTACTCTGTGATCGAGCCCGCCATTGAACGTGCGTTTACCGCATGGGGCATCGACACCGATTGCCTTCCCGAATGCGGCAGTGTTTCTCTGACAACAGAGTTCCAGGATAGCGCCGATATGAGTGTCGCCACACCGCCGTTTTGGACGCTTTCTTTTTGGATCGTCCCTCCACCTCTTAAGCCAAAAGCAGATGGATCACGTTCGCGGTGCGCCTTTCCATCCGCAAACCCGAGGCAAGATCGAACGCTGGCACCAGCCCCTAAAGAACCGCGTGCTGCTGGAAAATTACTTCCTTCCCGGCGATCTCCAACAGCAGATCGAGGCGTTCGTCGAACAATATAGTCTCCAGCGCTACCACGAGAGCCTCAACAATGTGACACCTGCCGATGCCTACTTTGGCAGGGCTCCCGCGATCATCAAGCGAAGAGAAAGGATCAAGCGACAGACACTCGAACATCGGCGCTTGCAACATCGCAAGCTCGCCGCCTGACCATCAAGACCAAGACGAGGCCTACACTCCGCAAACCTATGCCGTGAGTTATGCCAAAACTTCTGACGGGGGACAATTGAACCAACATGAAAGCAATCCACAATAAGCTTATGCTAGGTGCAACTGGGCTGGCGTGCATGATGTCGGCACCGCTGGTCGCTCAGGATTCCCCCCGATCAGAGTCGATCACGATCGGGACCTCATATCTGTTCAACACGCAGGATGCCGATCGCCGCATCAACGTGGTAACCCCAGCAGGCTACAGCGAAGACGAGAGAGCCTATCCGCTAATCATTGTGCTGGATGCTGGCCTCGATCAGGATTTCTTCCTCACACTGGGCATGGAACGCTGGAACCAGCTGTGGGGGCGTAGTGCCCCTGCCATCTATGTCGGTGTGCAAACTGTTGATCGCCAGCGTGAGTTGCTGCCACCCACATCAGACGAAGACGAGAGCGCCCGCTATCCCACCGCGGGAAACAGCGCCGCCTTCCGCGCCTGGATCGCTGATACGGTCCTTCCGCTGGTTCGCGAGAATTACCGGACCGATGGCCGTGCGTTCCTGATCGGTGAGAGCGCCGCAGGGCATTTCGTGGTCGAAACCTGGGTCGACGAGCCCGACATGTTCGATGGCTACGCGGCCCTCTCGCCGAGCCTTCAGTGGAACGATCAGGCCTTATCACTTCGATTTGCAGACATGACGGACGAGGCCCGGCCTCCCTTGTTTCTCTCGCTGGCAGACGAAGGCGGAGCGACCGAAGAGGGCGTTCTTCGCCTGGCGTCAACCTCCGATGCCTGCTTTGCAGACCGCAGGGGAACCCTGGTCCATGCGACGACCCTTCACGGACTGTTCCCAGAAGCGCTTCAGTATCTTTTGCCGACCGAAGCCGACTGGTTGGACGAATATGGTCTGGCGCTCGAATGCGAAATCGTAGCTGGGAGCGGGCACGAAGCGGCGCCCGAATAACAGTTTTGGAGGTAAAAAGATGACTCGAAGAACTACGCCCAAATGGCCGATCCTTGCCCTCGCAATCATGCTCGGTGTGATCGGCCTCGCAATTATGGCCTTGCCATTTCTGCTTGCCGGTCAGGCTGACAACGCTGAGCTGCACAACCGGACCACCCAGATCGGCGGCGCGTTCCTCGGTGTCGGACTTATGATCTACATCATTTTCAAGGTCAAAGCGCGGCAGTAGTCGGAAGGCGGTCTAATGGCAGGACGGCGGCAACATTACATTCCGCGCTTCCTTCAGCGCGGCTTCCTTGATGACCCAACTGCAAAGGCCGAACGGACCTGGCTGTATCGGAAGGGCATCGAACCGCGCCGCGTAGGTATCAAGGATGTCGGCGTTGGCGAATATTTCTACTCCAGGCCCATTGCCGATGAAGACAGTACGCTCGATGATCTGATCACCGAGCTTGAAGGCGAACTCGGGCGAAGAATAGCCCAAATGCGCGACGCGGCGCCCGGCACACAAACTGATCCTGAAGAAACCGCCAGCGATGTGGTGCACTTCGTGTTCCGGACAGCGCATATCCGCAACGTTTTTCTGGAAGGATCAACCAGACTTTTTGACGCCGCCGAAGAGCTGATCGGCGACCCGGCTCGAATGGGATCAGTTCTGGGACTTGAAGCTCGAGAGCTTGCCGAAAATGTGCGCGAAGCCATCGATCGGCAAGCGAGCCAGCTTGAGCTTTTTGGAGTGCCCCGCGCATTCACCGGGCGTCTTTTGTCGGTCCTTATCCGAGAAAAGGGACCGCGACTGTTTGCGCAAGTTGCGGACACCATAGGTTTTGTGTTCGATGGGCTGAACTCGCAGATCGAACAAACCGTTCGCGATGCACATAGCCGGATCTTGAAGGATGATCCTCGCAATTCAGGCTGGGCATTGGAACTCTCGGGTTTTCAGTGGGAGGTCATCGCTGCGGACGGAGTCATTCTCCCTGATGCTGTGGCGCTGGCATATGAGGAGTCTGGCGCGGTCCCTTTGCTCTTCAGCACAGCCAAGACCGTGCGCTGTGTCGTTCTGTCGGTTGCCCATGATCGCCTGATCGTTGGCATCCGTCCAGGCGAAGCGATGCCGGACCTCCCACGCTACAACGAGGATGCGGCGGCGTGCTGCGACCGCTTCTTTGTTTCCGCCGATGGAGCGCAACCTGCGCGGTTGGCCGATGCGATCGGCTCGTACACAGCCAGAGCACTCGCTTCAGCGACCGACGACGCTCTCCGCAAGCTGATCCCGGTGGAGACCGCGATCAAGACCGACCCAGTCGTCGGGCCAGAGGAGCAGTTTTCCCTCAGTGTAGGCCTTTCTGGATTTGGCGACGAGGCGACGCTGGAAGCCCTGAGCGGCATCATTCGTGCAGTTGCCGCCACTCTTTCCAGGTCTCTGCCACTGCAAGATCTGGACGGGATTACAATTGCTGCCGATTACAGCGCTGCTATTCGCGAGGTCGATCGCGAAGGCGGACTGGCCCCGGAAGAAACGACTGCGCCTGCTTATGCGACAGGCGTGGCGAAACCGGTAAAGGTCATGCGTGCGGGAAGTGTCAAAACCCACCTTGTCATCGAAGCTGGAATGGCGCTCGGTTGGCTTGCAGAAAATGAAGATACACGCAGCCGGTCGTTCTATATTCTCGTCAAGATGCTGGCGGGCATTGGCCACGATACGCGGTTTGCTCTTCAACTTGAGCAATCGTTCGAGCCTTCCGTGTTTGTCGCCGAGCTGCATCCAGCGATCGCTACCGCGCCGCGCGGCTATTTTGGAGCTCGCGAGGCGGCCTTCGTCGCGCCCGAACTCAGCACAGAATACGATGAGCTCATCAACACCGGTTTTGAAGAGACACAGCGCAAGCTTGCTGCCGAGAAAGCGCGATATGCCAGTTCAGGGGACATCGCACCTCTCGTGATAGCAGCGCTCGAATGCGTCTCCCATGTGCTCGCGCACATCGCCGACTGGCTCGGGCATCGCGACGGGCTGCCCGAGGCCTGGGAGGCTGTGCCGATCCCAGATGCGATCATAGATCACGGCTTGGAAGAATGGCTCGAGCTGTTTGGGCGCGATCTTGCAGCGATATACGGAACAGGCCAGACCGCATTCGATTTTGACCGCGCTGCGAGCTTGTCCCAGCACGTTGAACGAATGCTTTGGACGTTCGGTGTCTTCCCCTGGCCGGACGAGGAAAGCATTCGGTGGTTGCCCACCGATCAGGGCTTGAACCTCGGCGCGTTTCCCTGAGGCAAGGCCCTTTGGCTCGCGGCAGTCGAAATGTCAGTCTGACAGCTCCGGGTTCGCCGCGACGTCGCCGGTGTCGAGACGATCTTCACGCCTGATATTGTCCACGAAGGCTTGCAGCACAGCGTTCCTGTCAGCGAAGATCGTCGCATCCGCGAAATGTTCGGCCACTTTGGCGGTAATCTCGTCGACTGTCTGGTTCTCAGGGTTTCCTTCGGCCCACTTCCGGCCCGGATGGACAGTATCGAAGGGAGACTTGTTATTGGCACGGGTTGTGGCCGCATCACCATGCTTGCCCAATCCGTAGAGAATACCGGTCTCGTTGTTCCAGATGGGGCGGAACATGCGAATGAGGTGGCTTTCGGCTGCTGCCTGATATCCTGTCTGGACAGCGAGCGCCCGACATTCGAAATCCTCGATCGCGATCCCGTCAACCTTCTCGATGTTGCGCCGGTGTTCATTGAGCCGGTCGGCCAGCTTCGTGCCCTGATCTATCGCGGTTTTTGGATTTCCCTTGGGATCTGCCTTGCCGACATAGATAGGCGTCTCGCTGCCGCTGATGGGCGCGTAAAGCGGATTGGCGCCCGTGTAGTAGATTGCATAGACTCCCGAGCCATAAAAGCGGCTGAGACCTCCGAGCGCCTTTCTGTCCTGGGCTACGAGCGCCAGGGCCACAAAATTGCCGATGAGGCTTGGCTCCGCAGGATCGAAGAAAGCGTCTGGCAACTCATTGGGGTCGATCTTGCGCGTCAGCCGTTCGAGCCGTTCACGCATATCATCGACGCGGCTGACCAATTGCTTGCGCGCAGGATTGGTAAGGCCATCAGCTTCGGTCGCGGCGAGAAGATCCTCGATCTCCGCGAGTATGGTGCTCGCCTTTGCAACGGACGGATTGCGCGCCATAATTAGCCGTTGCTGCCGCTGGAGGCCTGGAGCGCAGCGGCAACACTGCGAGCGACGCGCTCAGCCAGCGTGACCGGCACCGCGTTGCCAAGCTGCCTCATGGCTTCAGACCAGACGCCCTCGATCCGGTAGCTGTCTGGAAAGGCCTGAAGGCGGGCGCTTTCTCGCACCGTGAAGTAACGCACCGAACCATCGGCACGGGCCAGCATGTTTTCGCCGCCCGGAACACCATGAACTCCGGCCTTCAGGGCCTTGGCGGCATCATCGTAAGGGCTGCCGGTATGGCCGGGATAGCTCCTTGCGCCTGGCTGGAAACGATGCCCGGATGGGGCGTTTCCAGCCTCGATATCGGACTCCGGGTCGGGGAGCGATGCAAGTGCATCACGCACAGTGAGCCACGGAAGTGTATCTGGTCGCTCAGACATCTTTTCGGCTCGCGCCTTCTGGCGCTCTGCGTTCCACCACCGCTCCCGCTTCGGAACTGCGTGACGCTCGAAATACTCACCGTGGGCCTGGTCCCACAACAAGGCGTCTTGCGAATGCGTCGCCTCCGGGAACGACCATTTGATCGCCTTGTCCTTGCGAAAGCCGACAAAGAACACACGATGCCTTTTTTGCGGCACGCCGTAATCGGCCGCGTTCAGAACTTCGGCGACAAGGCTGTATTCAAGACCCCGATCAGCGCGCGACCCGGTGTGGTGCCGCTCGAGCCTGCGCAGATGGGCGGACCAGTCCTCATCGTCCTTCGCCACGAGCTCAGGATACTGCATTTGAAGCTTGATGTACTCGTAGTAGGAACTGAACCGTTCCCGGGTGAGGCCTCGAACATTTTCAAAGATGAAAGCTCGCGGCTTCGCCTCGCGCACTGCCCGGACAGCCTCAGGAAACATGTCGCGTCGGTCGGCATGGGCCCGGTGTCGCCCTCCCACGGAAAACGGCTGGCACGGAGGCCCTCCCGAAATCAGCTCGATCTTTCCTTCATGCGCCCTGAAATCGGCGTCACGAACATCGCTCTCGATCTTTAGGGGCCAGCCCTTGGTGTCCCCCTGACGAGCGCGCCGATTTGCTAGGAGAGTGCGCTGACAATTGGGCTCCCACTCGACAATGCGCTCGGGCCTGAACCCTGCCCGGCCAATACCGATACCGAGGCCGCCAGCCCCCGCGAAAAGCTCAATCGCCCTCACGATACGGGCTCCAGAAACTGAGTGATCAACCGATCCATGATGTCCTTGTTCCTAGATTGGCATTCCCGAATTACCAAGGCATTCCAACCCAGTTTCCGCAGCTGGCGCGTGCATTGGGAACAATCTTTGTGCAGCAGCAGATTGAAGGGCCCTCTTGCCGAATGCCGCCCGGTTTGCGCAATATGGGCAGGTGTTGGGCCGTTTGTGGACCGTCCTCTTTTGGTGACAAATCCGCAAATGCTGCCGTCGAGCAGCTGACTCTTAATCAGCGGATCCTAGGTTCGAACCCTAGTGCGTCCACCACTTTTTCCTTTACAATCCATTCTCTTATTCCGAATTGCAGTCGCTCTTGCGGCTGCACCTTCCCGTCAAGAACCGAATAGACACCGGATATGCTCGCGCTGGGTCACCCTCTGAGGAGGGAACGACCATTCGGTGTAGACCACCACGTTGCCAAAGCCGAAGGGTGGAAGTACTGATGTAAGGATGTCGCGGGTGGGGGAGCAGAGATAATATGGGCACTAAAGCCTCAAACGAGATGACGGTTCAGTTCAAGGTTTCACCTGCGCTGAAGAAAGAAATTCGCCGTAGTGCTCTAGAGCGGGACGAGACGGTTCGCGCCTTTATCGTTAAAGCACTGAAAGACCAGGGTATCGCGGTGTCGGATAACAATCTAGTCGATCGCCGTAAGGCCGTCAGCCGATGACGTCGGGGCCTGCAAGCCCGCCAATAGCGTCCGTCGTCGATCTCTTTTGCGGAGCGGGCGGCCTGTCTCACGGCTTTAAGAGGGAGGCATTTAAGGTTGCGGCGGGCATAGACATCGACGAGGCTTGTCGCTTTCCATACGAGGCAAACAACGATGCGCCGTTCATCCGGAAGGACGTCGGCAAGCTGACCGCCAAAGAGATCGACGACCTGTTTATCCCCCGCACCAAGCGTGTTCTGGTTGGCTGCGCGCCCTGCCAGCCATTCTCGACCTACAATCAGAAGAATGAAGACCCGAACTGGAAGTTGCTTCACGCCTTCGGCAACATAATCGAAGCCTCAGAGCCTGACTTGGTTTCAATGGAGAACGTACCCCGATTGCTCGCGTTTCGAGGCGGGGACGTCTTCAATGCTTTCGTGGCGAAGCTTGAAGCGGCCGAGTATAATGTCGCTTGGGACGTACTGTATGGCCCAGACTTTGGGCTAGCGCAGACCCGTTCTAGGCTAGTCTTACTTGCGTCACGGCTCAGCCCGATCTCGCTGCCACAGCCGACACATAATGCTGCTAACCACCGCACTGTTCGAGACGAAATCGGGGCGCTTCCGCCAGTAGCTCATGGCGAAGTCGATGAACGCGACCCACTCCATAGGGCTAGCCGCCTCTCGGAGACGAACGCGCGCCGTATTGCCTCTGCAAAACCGGGCGGAACTTGGCGCGATTGGGACCAAGACCTCGTCGCCGACTGCCACAAAGTTTCGACAGGCAAGGGATACTCTTCGGTGTACGGTCGTATGAGCTGGACAGCCCCCTCTCCCACGATAACCACCCAGTTCTTTGGGTTTGGTAACGGCCGTTTCGGTCATCCCGAGCAGGACAGGGCCCTGACCCTTAGAGAAGGTGCCTTGTTGCAGGGCTTCCCGCGAGACTACCAATTCGTGGCTCCAGGGGAACGGGTGCATTTCAAGCGCGTGGGGCGCCTGATTGGTAACGCCGTGCCGGTGACGCTCGCAACGGCGATCGCTCGGGCCGTCAAACTCCATCTGGAGAGCGTCGCATGACCGCTCCACGCGAGCTCGTCATGACGATTAGCCTGAACGCCTTAGAGCATCTCGGAATCAATCTTTACAGCAACATCCCTGCCGTTCTGTCGGAGATCGTCGCAAACGCATGGGACGCTGACGCAGAAAACGTAACCGTCACAATTGACAAGGCTGCCGAGACAATCACGATTGAAGACGACGGCACTGGTATGGATCGCGATGGGGTGATCGACAGATTTCTTACGGTCGGATTCAGGCGCCGAGCAGTTCTTGGCGGCAAGACCGCAAAGGGCCGCAGGCCTATGGGCCGAAAAGGGATCGGCAAGCTGTCAATCTTCTCCATCGCTCAGATCGCCGAAGTTTACACAGTTGTGAACGGGCAAAGGACGGCTTTCAAAATGGACCGCGAAGTGATCCGCAAGGCGATCGCGGGTACTGGGCAGAACAGCTACAAGCCCGACGAACTGAGCGATTGGCCCTCTGATTTCAAAGTGGGGACGCGCATCGTCCTCTCCCAAATTTCAAGGTCGCTTTCCGGCATGACAGTCGAGGGCCTGAAGCGGCGGGTCTCTCGAAGATTTGCTGTGATCGGCGCGAAGAACAACTTTAACGTCACGGTGAATGGTAACATCATCGGGCCCGAGGATCGCGCATACCACCACGCCCTGCAGTACCTCTGGACGTTCGGCGACCAGAGCGAGTTCGTAAACCTCTGCAAAAATCTAGAGCGTCCCGCTGATGACAGGTCGGCTGCGATAAAGGACGCGTTAGCAGCCGCTGGTCTCACTCTCACTGGTTGGATCGGCACGGTTACAAAACCTGATCAGCTAAAGGACGAGGACGGCGACAATCTCAACCGTCTAGCCGTGTTCATGCGCGGCAAGATGGCGCAAGAGGACATACTTGATGAGTTCGGCCAGAAGGAAATCTACGCAGACTACGTCATTGGTGAACTGCATTGCGAGGAACTCGACTTAGACAACAAGGGCGACATTGCCACTAGCAGCCGCCAAGCTCTGAAGCAGGACGATCCGCGCTTCGAGGCGCTCCGGACAATCGTGCTGTCCGAACTACGTAACGTGGCCGGACGCTGGAGCGAATGGCGACGGGTGGACGGGGCTAAGGCCGCAGCCTCAGTCCCGGCAGTGTCCGAATGGCTCAAGAACCTGACAGGAGACACAAAGAAGAAGGCAGAGCGCTGGATTGGCCGCTTGAACACGATCCGGTCCAATGATGACGGCGACAAACGGGAGCTTCTCAAAGCTTCAATCTTGGCCTTCGAAAGCTATCGGCGAAAAGATGATCTGGACAAGCTGGATAGCCTACAGGACGAGAGCGTTGCTCACATCCTCGACATCTTTAATGACATAAACGACCTTGAACTCAGCTATTACGGCCAGATCGTGAAGCTGCGACTTGGTGTAATCAAGGCGCTCCAAGAAAAGGTCGCAGACAATGACAAAGAACTCGTCATCCGCGATTTCATCAAAAAACATTTGTGGCTGCTTGATCCTTCATGGGAGCGTGCCAAGGGGTCTGAGCATTCGGAGACCACCGTCAACAAATACCTCGCGGAGAATACAGAAAAACTAAACGTCAGGGAGAAGAAGGCGAGGGTCGATCTGGCTTACCGTACGGCTGTCGGTAAGCACATAATCATTGAGCTCAAAAGAGCCTCTGTCTCGGTCCATCTCGACGATCTGATAAAGCAAATTCGGAAATATCGTGACGGGGTCAAGAAGATCATCGACCGGACCGATCAAAAGGGCTGGCCCATTGAGATCATCTGCCTCCTTGGCAAGTATCCGCCGGAGTGGTTCGACGCTGTAGGCACCGGTCGAGAGGGTGTCATCGCAGGGCTAAAGAATGTAGACGCGCGGATCGTCCTCTATGATGAATTGTTGGCTAACGCGCAAAGCGCTTATGCCGATTATCTCGAAGAGCACGTGAAGGTGGACAAGCTTTGGGGTGTTTTCGAAGCAATTGACGATTTCACCCCTCAGCCATTGCTGGGTGCCCCTGCTGATATTGGAGCTCCTTTGAAACGTTTGCCCCCGCCAGACGAAAACTAGCCCGTCGTTAGTACAAGTAACAGCATGGTGTGCGTAGAGAAATGCCGCCGACATCAGACGCTCAGCCACGCGGTTTGCCGTGGACGTTCGGCGGACGTTGCCGCATCCTCGGCAGCTTTCGACCACCGAGAGGCCGTAGCGGTGCTTTCCGTGGAACTGGCATGCATCAGTCTGCATAAGAGTCTCCTTCGCAGCTGCTTTGCCGTGAAAAGGCCCGCCCGCGAGCTGCAAGCGGGCCCCTTCGTCTAGCGCGCGGACAGGAACCGCTGTCGCGCCGCCTTGTCTTACGGCGTCGAGGTCGATCAGCCAGTGGCCGCGCAACCATCGGTGGAGCATCGGACCCTTCCCTGTCGGCGCCACCCACTGCTGCTCGTAGCCGAGCTCATGCAGCAGGAAGCGCAGGTCGCGCGCTTGGTCTGGCGTCATCTCCTCCGGCTCCGAACCTGCCAGCTCGGTCCACGCCCGTCCGAGGGAGACTACCTGATGGCCAGCGAGTCGCCTGGCCTCGGCGCGACGTAGGTCTCGTCGAGCGGATCGGCAATCGCCGCCGCTCTCTCTCGCCTCGCTCGCTTCTTCGGTGATCCAGCCATGCGAGGGCATGTGCCGTGCGGGCGTCGGCGCATGGTGCCAGCACTTATCTGACGAAAGCTTGACAAATACCGAGACGTATGAGCATACGTATGGGATGACGAACGCCTGACGAAAGGATCGGGCTGGTCAAGCAGGAGCAGAACGAATGGCTTATGTCGATCCGAATTCCGTCGTCTCGCCCAAGGCGAACTGGAGTCTCATCAAGGTACTTCGCAATGGCGAAACCCACGGTAAGGGCGATGGCGACGCATCGCTTGCCATTGGTAAGTGGGACAACCTTGATGGCGATGGCCCCGAGTCGGTTTTCGCCATCCGCTGGAACGGCGAAAAGTCCGAGACACGTGGAGTGGGCAGTCCGCAGTCGAGGGGCTTGCCGACGTGGTTCATCGTGCCTTGGTGGATGAACGACGCGATCCTCAACAGTGACTTGATCCCCGAAGCTGACATGCCGTTCGTGAAGGCTCTTCTCAGCTAGCATTCCGGTGCTCGGCGCTGTGCCTGCCACAGGGGCGGTCGTCCAAGGGCTTGGAAGGAAAGGCTTGGAGGGAGACCGCCCAACCAATCCTCGATCAGCGGGTCAGTCCACGCGGGCGCCCACGTGCGGGCATTATGCGCTCGCGCGTGTGTTTTCCGATCGGACGGAACGGAGATTACGCTACCAGATCGTGCCCGCCAGCCCTTTCTAAGACATATCCTAGGTCGCTGAAGAGGTGCTTCGTCGCTTCATGGAGGAGCGCGAACGGATCGGTATAGCCAAGCTCCCTTGCGGTCGCCCCGTCGGCGTCGAAGTGGTCAGTGAAGTCGACGCCTGCTCTACCTAGTAAGGCGACGTAGTAGTGCACTTCTTCAAAAGTGAGTGGTCGGTTGTAGTCGTGGGCAGTGCGGTTCCGAAGATCGTTCAGGTAGTCGAGCGCATCGCGCAATTCACCCGAGATGATCGGGGTGCTCTGGCCCTCAAAGCTGATCTTCCTGTGCTGGCATGCGCCAAGCTTTCGATGGAAGCTTGTGCCGCTCAACTCCTTTTCCCAGTCCTCGCCTACCTGCTTTCCCGCGCACCATAGAAGTTCTTCAAGCAGGCGCTCAATCATAAGGTGACAGAACAGGAGCATCCCGAACCCCTCAGCGATAGGACGAAGGTCGCTCTCCACAAGGTCGAACACACTCACAGGTGAGGATGATTTTTTCATTGTGCATGAATGCCAGAGCCCATCGCTTTGGTCCACACCATCCAGGGGGCCGGCCCTAGCGGCCAAAGTGTCAAAGTGTACGGAAGGGGGCGGCAGGTCCGCGCCGCCCTCCCCGACGCCCGCACGGGCCTTCACCCGCGAGAGGCTGTCACTCGCACCAGCCGATGCTGCCGCCGACGTGCTGCTCGAATGCCGACCGGGCCTCGTCGAGGGGCGGGAAGGCCCACACCTTGTTGCCCCTCCGGTCGCGCGCCTTCACGTGCACGCCGAGAACTTCTGCTTTCGGGAAATGAATATCGGTCGGCGAATGAGCGAAATGGGGCGCAAAGCAGACATCTCGAAACCCGCCTTTAGCCATTCCGTCTATAAGCTAGGTCTTGCTCTCTTTCAGTTTCGCCAATCGCTCAGAGCACACCTCGTGCACCACACGCCCTAATTCCTCGACCTGTTCGCCGAGCCATTCCAGCTCTTCCCTGGTGATGCGATAGTGCTTTGAATAGCGTGCCTTGACGTAGGCTTCCTTAAGCTTCTCGAAGCGTGCGCGATCCCGCTTGGTGTCGCGAGGCCAGACATGGGTCAGGCGGGCATCGATCCTTTCAGCTTGGGTGCGCAGAAAGCCGAGATTGTGCACGTGCGGTGTGTAGAATGTGCAGACTAGCAGGACGCAGTGATAGAGGAATTCGGCGGACTGATGCATGTCGAAAGCTGCCGGTTTAAGGAATTCTCGTTCTCGACCTATCTTCGATAGCTCGTACCGCTGCATCGCGGTTGGAAACCACTCGTCAAAATATTCCTGCGCCATCGCCAGCGCCTGCTCGGGCGTCTTCGGCTTAGGCGTATGAAGCTCCGTCTCGTCGGACTGGTAAAGCGCAACCCCGTCCTCTTTCACATCCATGAAGAAGTAGCGCCCATGTGCCAGCCCGTCGTTCACCTCTTGCAGCGTGTGAACGATGAAATTGACAGGCGTTTGCAGCGTACCAGTCACGCCATATTCTCGCATCAGCCGCTCATCGAGCTTCGCCCAGTACTTCACCCGGTCGGTGAGCCGCTTATCGTTGACGATGATCAGCAGATCGAAGTCGGAGCGGTAGCCCTTCGCGGTGTGGGGCTCGTCGACCCAGGTGCCGCGCGCATAACTGCCGTAAAGAATGACCTTGAGGATGCGGCCGGCTTTCTTCCACTCGTGCTTGGCTAAAGCAAAGGCGTCGTCAAACTCCTCGAAGATCAGCTGCACCACGCGCTCGAGCTCGCGCTGTTTTTGCGGTGGCAGATGATCCAGATCGGTCTTCATCAAATGAACCTAGCAAGCGCGTCAACGGCTTGCACCTGTCTTCTGAGCCGTTCTGCACCTTCTACTTGCGCGTCTCGTCCATGCGCAGCAGGCCGTCCGATAGTCGCCGTTCGGTTTCGAGACGCCGTGCCAATGCTTCGATGAAGTAATCGAAACGCCGTTCCGCATCTGCCCTTTCCGCCGCGCTCGCTTCATTGAGAGGCGGAGGCGTCGCAGCAAGCCAACGCCTCAGATACAGACTGAATGCCTCATTCCCGACTTCGACATGGTAGTCGAGCTTGTCGAGCTGGCGGGAAATCCGGTCGAGGCGCCGCGCAAAGGCGGCCTCGAGACGTTCCGGTCCATCAGGAGACAGAAACGATGCGACCGCCGCTTCCACGATGGAGGCCTGCGACACGCGTTTGCGACCGGCATAATCGGCAAGCTGCCGCGAAAGGTCCGGCGGCAGCCGAAAGGTGTGCTTGACCCGGTTGCCCCGGCTCAAAGATCGATCCCGTCATTAGGATCGAGGGCAGCCTGGCGCGCATTGGCTCTCATCCGGTCGACGATGACGCGATTACGGTTCGCCGCCTCTTCGTCCCGGCGATCATCGAACGCAAATTCATTGGGAAGCACAGGAGCCACGGGTTCGATCGCCTCATGCTCGGGCATTTCAGGTTCGCGGCGGACACCGCCTTCCGTCGCAGCTCGCTCGTCACACCGGCCTGCATCACGCGAAGCAGGGGCCTTCGGGGCTAGAACGCAGTCTTTCCAGTCTCCGCAGCTTTCCTTGTCCTGGGAAGGCTCAACAACAGGCGGCGGTCCAATGCGCTGCCTGAGACGCGGATCTTTGAAATAGCGTGCCTTCCTGGCGCGGATCGGATTGGTACCGGCCAGCATCACGATTTCATCGGTATCGGGCAACTGCATGATCTCGCCCTGAGTAAGCAAGGCGCGTGCTGTTTCCGAGCGCGAGACCATCAAATGTCCGAGCCAGGGCGACAGGCGATGCCCTGCATAATTCTTCATTGCCCGCATTTCGGTGGCGGTCCCGAGCGATTCCGAGATCCTCTTGGCGGTGCGCTCATCATTGGTCGCGAAGCACACGCGCACATGGCAATTGTCGAGGATCGCGTTGTTCTGGCCGTAGGCCTTCTCGATCTGGTTGAGCGACTGCGCGATCAGAAAGGCCTTGATGCCGTATCCGGCCATGAAGGCGAGAGCGCTTTCAAAAAAGTCGAGCCGTCCCAAAGCCGGAAACTCGTCGAGCATGAGGAGCAGGCGTTGTCGCTCAGATCCCTCCGAAAGATCCTCGGTCAGTCGCCGTCCAAGCTGGTTGAGGATCAGCCGGATCAAAGGCTTGGTCCGGCTGATGTCCGATGGCGGAACTACCAGATAAAGGGAAACGGGCTGATCGGGATCAACGAGGTCGGCAATCCTCCAGTCGCATTGCCTTGTTACCCGGGCGATCACCGGATCGCGGTAGAGGCCAAGGAAAGACATGGCGGTCGAGAGGACTCCGGAGCGTTCGTTCTCGGACTTGTTGAGCAGTTCCCGGGCCGCGCTTGCGACCACCGGGTGAACGCCCTCTTCGCCTTTGTGCGGGGTGTGCATCATGGCGGTCAGCGTTGCCTCGATCGAGCGGCGCGGATCTGACAGGAAGTTTGCAACTCCGGCGAGCGTCTTGTCTGCTTCGGCATAGAGGACGTGCAGGATGGCCCCGACCAGCAGCGCATGGCTGGTCTTTTCCCAGTGATTGCGGCGCTCGAGCGAGCCTTCCGGATCGACGAGCACATCAGCGATGTTCTGCACATCACGAACTTCGTTCACGCCGCGGCGCACTTCCATCAGGGGATTGTAGGCAGCAGAGGCCGCATTGGTGGGATCGAACAGAAGCGTGCGGCTGAAGCGCGAACGAAAGCCTGCCGTGAGATCCCAGTTCTCGCCCTTGATATCATGGATGATTGCCGAATGCGGCCAGGTCAGCAGGCTCGGTACGACGAGGCCGACGCCCTTGCCGCTTCTGGTCGGCGCGAAGCACAGCACATGCTCGGGACCATCATGGCGCAGATAGCGCCGTTGATGCTGACCGATCACGACGCCTTTGCCATCAAGAAGACCGGCGCGCACGATCTCTAAGCGGTCCGCCCACCGCGCCGAGCCAAAGGTGGCACTGTTCCTGATCTCACGCGCGCGCCAGACCGAGATGCCGATGGCCACCGCGACCGAGACCAGTCCCCCGGACGCAGCGATCATACCTCCGGTTTCGAAGATGCGCGGTGCATAGGCTTCATAGCTGAACCACCACCAGAAGATGGCGTAGGGTGGATAGACGGGCATTCCGGAAAGCGTGAACCAGGTGTCGCCAAGCCCGGGCTGATAGCCGAGCGCATGAGCGACCCATTGCGTGGCTGCCCAAACGCCAGCAAGCGTCAGCGTGAGGACGACAATAATCTGGCCCCACAGGATACGGGTGGCGGACATGGCTGCTTCCTTTCTCGGGAACCAGCACGTCTTGGCGCGGCACCAAATTCAAGCTTCACTGCAGGTGATCGCAGTCTGGCGAAGGGAAAGGCCTGACCGGCTAGATCGCTTCCCATGCAAATTCAGACGTGCCAGACCAGCTCAGCCGGTACATTGCGCCCTGAACGACCGATTGCACGACATTTGGCCACAAGGCTGCGATGCAGGTGCCCGTTTCGTGACGAACCGAGGGATAGATGATCCCGTTGTGGCCCTCGGCACGCGCCTGCGCGGCAAGGGCATTGCCCGCCGGATATCCCTTGTCCGGGGAGGGATCGAGCGAGGGATGGTCGGGCAGGTCGCGCAGATCGATAAAGACCCCTGACATGCTGGCGATCATCTCGCCATATTCGACGACAGCATCGAAGTCGCCCGCATCGGCCAGCGCCTGAGTGAGATGGTATCCGACTTCGGCGATGCACGTCTCGGTATCGAGAGCGGCATACCAGGCACCGCGATTGGCCGGGTTGAAGCGATTGGGTGCGCGCGGCTTGGCATAGGCAAAGCTCGCATTGATGAATTTTGCATGAGGCACGCCATGAACGAGCTCGTCGGCCGTCAGACCTCCAAGCCCGCGCTCTTCGGCGATCAGCCGCGAGCTGGTCGCGCCTTCGATCTCGGCCAGCAGGTCCAGTTCTTCCGCACTGTCGGCGAGCGGGGTCATGACGGCATGGCGCAGGCGCGCGCTGGAGACGAGCCGCACTGTTCGTTCGAACGCTTCGCGAATCTGCGGCGGGTGTTCCTCTGCCTCAGAGCCCGCCACGAAGCGCGTCGATATATTGCCGGGTTTCAAGCATGCGCGGAATGCCGCCCTCGATCATGGCTTGCACGGGCGAACGGCGATCAAACACCGGCGCCTTGTTCTCAAGCCTGGGCCAGCGGTCGGCGAGATCGTTGGCGAACAGAAGGTGCAGCCCCTTGAACAGGCCGATCAGGACCGAGGCGCGCGTGAGTTGATCCTGCCCGAGTGTGCCCTCCCAGGTTCCAGCCTTCATCCGGTCCCAGGTGCTTTCGGATACACCGAGAAGCGCGGCTCCTTCTGCATTGCTTGCACCCCAGGCATCGATGAGGCGCAAGACCGCCTTCACCGCAGCGCCCGTCAGGCGGCCTCGATCATCGTCACTGGCAAAAGTCTGAAGCCCGTGGGGCGCTTCACTATGCTGAAAAGCTGCTGTAGCCATATCGCATCTCCTGATGCGGATATACGCATCATGTGATGCTTTTGTCAAGATGGCTCATCGTCCCAATCCGGGCTTGCCGGCCCTCAAGCGCCCGCACCGCTGTTCGTTCAGCTCGTACTGAAGCCTTCGCTCGACCAGGCGCTCAAGAAGAGGCTTATCCTGATCTCGATCATGAACTGTGTGCGCACCCGCAGGCTCAGAGTTCTGCAGCAGACACTAGAGCGCCGGTGATGACTTGCGCGTGTCGCTCGCACACGTCCTGTACCTCCTGAGGGTCATGCGGGACTGGCAATGCGCCCATATCAGCGAAGAAACGGTCATGGCGTGATGGGGTAGAGACAAGGAGAAGTGTCGCCTCGCCATGGGTCGCGCAAAAGCTGTGTTCGATACCGCGCGACACATAGATGATATCGCCCGCCTCGGCAGCGAAGATCTCGTCACCGACCAGAAAGACCATCGAGCCGGAAGCGACGTGGAAAACCTTGTCTTCCTCGAGCGACCTGTGCCTCGGGCTCCCCTGCCCATCGGCCACAGCCAGATGCATGACCGTCATCGGCGCTTTCTCCCCGCCGAGCAGGATATCCGCTCCGATGCCGGAAAAATCGGCATGGCCAAGCTGGGTCAGCTTGCCGACTGGGATTTCGTAAATGTTGGTAGCTGCCATTTTGCAAGTCTCCTTTTCCGGCTTCCTACCCTCTTTGCTCCGGCACGATTATCCGGCAAATCATGCTCAGATTGATCAGAAAGATGGACAATGGCGAAGCTCGAAGAATTGATGACCTTCCTGGAGGTCGTAGAAGCTGACGGGTTCAGCGCAGCCGCCCGCCGCACCGGCATGCCCCGATCGACGGTTAGCCTGCACGTACAGAGGCTGGAGGAGGACCTGGGCATCAGGCTGCTCAAGCGTTCGACGCGCTCCGTAAGCCTCACAGAGGATGGGCAAAGGCTGGTCGAGACGGCATCGGGTCCGATTGAGCATCTGTTCGAGGCGCTGCACGAGGTGCGTTCCGAGCCGGGCGTTCTCAAAGGGTTGATCAGGATTACAATGCCAAGCGACCTGCCGACGCCGGCGGTGGCCAGCGCGATCACGTCTTTCTCGCGAAACCATCCCGAGGTGCGCTTCGAGACGATCCAGACCAACCGAACGCTCAACCTGGTAGAAGAGAACATCGATATCGCGATCGGGATCGGAGCAGGGCGGTCGCAGGATGCGGTCGAGCGTCATGTCGGCAATATCGCATGGTCATTCGTGGCCGCGCCTTCCTGGTTGAAAGAGCATCGATGCGAGGATCTCTCCGATCTCGAATGGCTCGTGTCTCCTGCGGCGCCTTTGCGCGAATTTCTTGAGAAGCGTGTGCTTGGCGGCAGGCAACTCCCGCCCGCCTCGATTGTCGTCGACGATCATCGCATGGCCGTCGATCTCGTCATCGAAGGCTTTGGCGCGGCGCTACTGCCAACGGATTTGTGTCGGCAGGCGGTTGAAGAGTGCGATCTTGAGTTCTTCCTTCAAGATACCGTTGTTGCAACGACGCCTCTCAAGCTCGTGTTTCCCACGAGGTCCGACATTACCGAACGGGTGCGGGCCTTTGCCGAGCATCTGGCAACAGAATTCAAACAGCCATTGGCCAGATAGCGGAGCCTGCCCCCTATTCGCAGTCGCCAACCTCGTTAGATCGCAGGCCCGCGCGAGCGCGAGAAACTCCAGTCCACCCCGCCACGGGCATTGACCCTCCCTCTGACCTCTTGGCCAAGATGTCGCTCGAGATCCTGACGCCAGGGTACGAGCTGAGAACCCATGCCATCATCAATTATCGCGAAGCGCCCCGAAGCCAGCGTCAGGCGTTCGCGATAAACTCCCGCTACAGGCTCGCCTTGGGCAGGCAAGCGTGCCTCCCCGCAACAGCGCGCTGCGAGCGCGTCACCGGCCGCGCGCAGCTCGCGTTCACGCAATGCGCCCAGCAGATTGCGCGAATAGGTGATCTGCTTGCCGTCCCGCTGCGCCAGGCCCTCCTCCACCAGCCATTCGCGCCTTTGTTCTAGAGCCCGCTGCACTTCGCTTCCAAAGCCACCTTCGAGCCGCGCCGGGTTGGGCGAGAGCAACTGGCGATCAAGCCATGTTGCACCGCCTGCATCAATTTGCCTTTCGACCGATAAGTCGGAATGCACCAGGAGACTGGTCTGTCGCCGGCCCTTGCGGTCGGTCCACGGACTCGCTTCGACCAATGCGCCTTTGGCCGCATCGCCAGTGCGCTCGATATCGGGAAATCGCAGGTGGTGCGTTCGTCCGTCCACACCATCCACGATCGCATAGGCTTCGCCGGTCAGTTCATCGTGCAGCCCGCGCTCTACGAGCCTGCCCAGAACCCGGCGTCCATCTTGCCTGTCGTGGACTGCAAATGCGTTACCACTGTGAGGTCGGTCTCGCTCCCGCATCGCCTTGTGCAGGGTCTTGATGATGTCGCCGCGTTCTCCGAGCTCGCGCAGAGTGGGCTCAAGATCCCTCGCTAATGTCCAGCTTGCAGGCCCAACACGCTCAGCAAGCCCCATGCGCTCCAACTGTCGTGCCCGACCGAGCAGAAACCTGGTGTTTCGACGCCTTTCCGCATCGACTTCGGGTCTCAGATCGATTGCGCCTGTGTCGCTGCGTTCGCGAAGCAGGCGGCGATCAAGACTGGTAAAGCGTTCGGCCTCGACCTCGCGTTTCAGTGCGCGCTGGATATCGCGTTCGCTGCGAGGCCCAAGCTCTACTGTGACCCGTTCCTGGGCACGCGTCCGGAGTCCTTCGCTAATGTAGCTGCGATCAATCACGAGATCTTTCCCGTCGCTGGCAACACCGCGCACGAGAATGTGGACATGCGGATTGTCGGTGTTCCAGTGGTCGACTGCTACCCAATCTAGATCGGTTTCGAGATCGGACGCCATGTCCTCCATCATCTCGCGCGTGAAGGCGCGAAGATCAGACATATCGGCCGCATCTTCAGGCGAAGCAATGAACCGGAAATGGTGCCGGTCGTCCTCGCAGCGGTTCGCAAATCCCTCGCTGTCAGAATCGTCGACCTCGGCATCGAACATCCGGCCGTCGCCGCCTTCGCGATCGACACCCTCGCGCTCGAGATAGGCCAAGTGGCGCGCAAGAGGCGCAGACCGGTAACGCGCGCCTGACTGGCGGACGATCCGGGCTTTGATCACAACCCGCCGCTGAAACCTGTTCGACCGGCGCTGGAGAGCGGCGCGCGCTCCGCGTCCGAGGTGCCCGGTTCCTTTCGCGACGCGGCCTCGGCTCAGTGGTGAGTGCGCGCTCCGCCGGGAGGCTTGCAGCACTCTTCCCACGAGAGTGTTCGCCTTGCGATAGCCCCGCTCGCCGCTGTCACCAACGCGCCCCGGGCGAATCCGGAAATCATCATCAGGCATCGGACGACATAAGTGCGGACGGCGCACTTTCGATTGAAAACAAACAGAAATTCGCGAGAGGCGCCGCACAGCCATATTGAGCGACGGCGCAATTTGGGCAGAAAAACCAACCACATGCAGCCCGGCCGACGGCGCTGCTTTTATCTCGCCATCCTTTTTTCCTCTTTCTGACGATTTCCCCTGTCCTTCGCCTAGCTTCTCCGGGAAACGAGGTCGGGCGCCAGAGAACGATTGCAGAGTTCATTGATCGTGTGAGGTGGAAACAGGCGCAAACAGGTCGTGCGCGGGCTGTTCGGGACCAGCGAACGGATTGGCTGAAGGCTCTTGCCTGCCTTGCTGCGCAGGGCTCTTCAGTGGGCGTGGCAAGATCGGCGGAACAGCACGGGCACCGCCGTCAGCGTGCGAGGCTGTGGCAAAGGTCATGCTGTCTCGCTGCAGCAGGGGTGCGATCCTTGCGACATATCGCCGGGTTTCGAGTGGCAGCGGACGCGCGCCGTCACGCCACTGCTGATAGCGACCCGGGCCCGCATTGTAGGCTGCTAGAAATCCGTCAGCGCCATAGAGATCATACATTTCGCGAAGGTAGGAGGTGCCAGCGAGGATGTTGTCGCGCGGATCGAAAGGATCGCTTCCCAGGGCTAACCGCGCGCGCTGGCGCGCCCAGGTTCCGGGCATCAATTGCATCAGACCCATTGCCCCGGCAGGCGAAACCGCGCGGGTTTGTCCTGCGCTTTCGACGCGGATCACGGCGTATATCCAGCGCTCTGGCAAGCCGAAGCGCTGTGAGGCTTCCCGCACGTAACGAGCAATATCGATGCCCTGCGCACGCTCCGAAGCGGGCTCGGGTTGCGCGTAAACCGGCGCATGAAGGATCGTCGCAAATGCGGTGAGAAGTGCGACCGCCAGCCGATGGGCAGACATCGGTCAGTCCTTCGCTTCGCGGCGCGCGGCGCGCGACCACATGAGCACATGGGCGGATTCATCAGACTTGAAGAGGTTCGCGCGCAGCGGCTGCACCATCGCCGGATCGTCGATCAGCAAAGCGACATAAGCGCCGGCCTTGTCGCCAACGCGCTTCCAGCCTGCACCGACTTCGAAGGCGGTGTCGCCATCTCCAGCCATGATCCGGTAGTCGGGAGCGTTTCCGGCCTCGTGTGTTTCTGCTGGCACAATGGAGAGCTCGCGGTCGATCGAAAGCGTTTGCAAACGCCCTTCGAAGCCGTCGGAAGTGGCGATGAAAGTACCGATACAGGTCATGGGTTGGGCTCCTTTGATCTCATTGCGAAAGGGAATTCATGTGCGGACGGGCGAACCAGACATGTGCGCCATCGCCCGCTTCATCGGTCCAGACAGGGCTCGCCCGGCCGATCACATCTGCGAGGACTATGGGCCCGAAATAGCGACCATCGAAGCTCTCGGGCGCGCGCCGGTTCATCACGAAAATCTCATCGGCGGCGATTGTCTGGCAGCCCTGCCAGGTCGGCAGCGGGCGCGACTGGCTGTCGAGCGTTCGGGCCTCGCCGGCCCGTTCACCGTTGATCGTGATTGTGGGCCCGCTGCGACAGACCCTGTCGCCGGAAAGGGCCGCAACTTCCTTGAGGAGCGGAACCCCGTGCGGCAGATAACCACCTTCGGCGAGAATGGTGCGCAGCCGGGATGGCGGATCGATCGCAACGCGCTCGCCGACATGCAGGCTGGCCTTGCCGCGGATGTGATAGAGTCCGGTGGGCACGCTCTGCGTCACATTCCAGATCAGAATGCGCGAAAGCGGGAGCGCCGCGCTCAGCAAGGTCGCGGCAACAACGCCTCCGGCAAGTATCATCGTGCGGCGCTTCATGGCCTCAGGGCCTTTCGCCGAAGCCATGCACGATGGCGTTCAGCGCCATACGCTCGCGGTGTCATGCGCGCTGCTAGCCTGTTGTGCATATGCCGCCAATGGTCGGGCGATACATCGCACGGATCGGTGCCGGTCTTTTCGATCACGTCGATCAGCCCGAGCACTTTTCGAACCTTGTGCCAGCCGCGCGCTGAAAGCAGGAGCTCACCGCCAGGATCGATCCCGGGAAGCCTCGTCAGCATTTCTCCGCGCCCGACGGCACGTACGATGTCGAGCGTCGAACGCCGCGTCCCGTAATCATTCGACGCCCACCGCACGAGCGCAAAGACCTGGCCCGGCGCGTAGCTTTCCACTCGCTGGCGGCGATCGATGATACGTTCGCTGACAGGCTTTCCGAAGCGCAACCAGTCCTCGTGTGACCCCTCGCGCCAGAACAGCGTCACATGGGTGAGAGGGGGATCGGTTGCGGCATTGCGATGCGCGCGCGGCGGCCGCGCGGCGCCATCGGTGCACAGGGCGTGCGGCGTTAGCAGGAATCCATTGGATTCCTTGTTAGCATTGTTAAGGGCCGCGCGAGCCCAGCATTTCTGCGGGTTTGCGGGCCATTCGGGTTCCCGATAGTCCGATAAACCGGTTCCCGATCGTCCGAGGCTGCGGGTTCCTGATAGTCCGAGCATCACACGCACTTGTCTACAGGGCGAAGCTTGAGGCGGCGGCGGGCTGCTTCGAACGGATCCACCGGGTGCGCGACAAATCCGAGGCGCTCGCGGCCGAGCTGGTGGTCGAGTGACAAGGTGTAGCCCGGCAGCGGCTGCCGCTTCACAATATCGCGCATCTCGAAGGCGAAGCGTTTGAGCGGCGAGAGAGCGCCAGATTTCAGGTGCAGGTGGGCCATATCGAAGCTCCATCCACCCTGCTGCTTGCCCCCATGCTTGCGGGCGATCCGGTAGAGCCAGCGCTCGAGGCCACCGGTCAAAGCGAAGTAATCCGCATCGATCGTGAGGACGAGGGCGCGATCGAGCACGCCTTCGTAGAACCAGTCCGGCACGATCATCTCGATGCCGAGCGGGTGGCCGCTACCGTCGAGACGTTCGCGCCATTCATTGATCCAGGAGAAGCGGTGGCGACGGCGAGCACCGCCTTGGCGGATCGATGTGCAAACGCTGGTCGACTGCAGCCGGTCGAGCGCTGCTTTCAGACGCTCGTAGCTGGCTTTGCCTTTGCCGCGCCGGGTGAAGGTCAGGATTTCATAGGGTGTGGCCGCAATCAGCCGTGACGTGGGCCGACCGGCATCGCGCGCTTCGACGATCTGGCTTGCGATCCAAATGAGGACGTCCGCGTCCCAGATGGTGGCCATACCATGTTCGGCGGTGGCTTCGACGAGGATCGACACCTTGCCCATCCGGAAATCGATTGGCTTTACGCGCTTCGATTTGGCGAGGCTGAAGAAGGGCCAGGCCATCAGATCCTGCGCGTCTCGCGCGGCGATCTCACCTCCTGCCGCGACAAAGAGGTCGAGCTGCTCGGCAGCCCGATCGAAGGTTGCGAGGCGTGTCATCCTTCGCTCTTTCAACGCCGCACCGGGCCGGTGTAGCCATCAATGCGCTTGGCAGGATGGACTACGCCCTTGCCCGGGTCGCTGGTCGAACGGCGCACGCCCTGTTCGGCCCAGGCGTCGAGATCTTCGCGGCGGTAGACGATGCGCCCGCCAAGCTTGCGGTAGACTGGTCCGGTTCCATAGCAGCGATGTTTTTCGAGCGTCCGCGGCGAAAGCCCGAGATGCACGGCGGCATCGGGCGTGCGCAGATAGCGTGGGCGAATGGGTTCGGGAACGGCGTTCATCGGAAGTCTCCGCAAGGTCTGGATGGAAGCGGCGTTGTGCCGCCTGTTGCAGCGTCAGATGGCGGAGAAACGGTGGCGGCGGGGAGCGACAATCTGTGACGCTGCGAATTGTCGCCCCTCTTTGGAGTGTTCATGGAAAAGCCCCGCCCGGCGATGCCGGACGGGGCTGCGAGAGCGGAGCTTATTCGCCGCTCGCCTTGCGGCTGCGGGTCCAGACGAGGCTGAAATTCTCGCCATCGTCTTCGGCGAAGAGATTGGCGTAGATCGGAGCGGCGAAGCTTGGATCGTCGAGCTTGACCGAGAGATAGTCGCGGCCTTCCTGGCTCTGCTTGCTCCAGGCGGCACCGATTTCAGCCCGGCCGACGAAGACCCGGTGCGAGGGAGCGTTCTCGCTTGCAGGTTCGGTCTCGGCAATAATGCGCACATTCTTCTGCTGGACGGCCATAGTGGCGATCTCGCCCTTGAAGCCATTGCTGGTGCTGGTGAAGTTTCCGATATTGGCCATGATGATATTCCTTTTCTTGGTTGCGAGCCTGCGCCCATCGCAGCCTCGATGGCCCATCGAAGGCGGCTGTGCGGAGACGGCGCATCCCGCAAGGGGCCGCAGCGTCAGCGGAGGATGGCAGCGCGAGCGGCTATTTTGTTTCGCGATGCAAAGAGCGCTTCAGCGCTCGGCGGAAAATAGGCGACAAGCGCCGTTGCGCCCAAGTCTCCGCAAGGGCGAAGCCCGTCCGCCGCCAGACAGGCCATGAACGAGGCAGCAGGTGGAGCAGGCCCGGGCAGAAAGCGAAGGGCTGAAGGCAAAGGCGGGCTCAGCATCAGCGCTGCGGAAGAACGCGTTCGCGTGATGACCGTCCCGCAGGTAAATCTCTTGTGTGCCGCAAGCGTGCGGCTGCGCTGCAGCTCATCGGTGAGGTCCCGTTGTTCCCGCGCTGCAAGGTGCCCGCAACTCAGGAGCGAGCGAGAAACCCGCGCAATTTGTCTAGGAATCCGGGTCTCGCCGATTCGGGTCCATCTGCTCCGGTATCGCGTACCGGCCCGAGCCAGTCAGCATCGAGACGCAGAGCATAGGGCGCTGTCGGGCATGCGCAGCCTTCAGGCGCAAAGAGCCCGTAATCGGGTCCCACCGGCGTATCATGGAGGTTCTTACAAACATCGCACGAGTCATGATGGAAGGCATCGTAGCGAACCTCCATCCGCACCTCGGGGTGGTCAGCCATGACTTTCGCGTATGATGCGGCATTGCGGTACCGCGACAACACAAAGGAGGCGCGAAGGAGCGTAAGCTCGTGTGCCCTGAGCGGATCGACAAGCCCCTTTTCGCTCAGTTCCTCCAGCGCCTTTCTGCTCAGGAATGCGTTCGCCCGAATTCCGAGCTTTCGCTTTTCGTCCCGCGATACTTGTTCACCGGACTTGCGGTATGCCGCGCAGGCGGTTCGCGGATGTTCGCCCGCGAGGTTTTCAAGCAAACCCGTGATCATTGGCGCGGCCAGCGGTTTCAGCAGACCGAGGCGAGTCAGTGCCTCATTGGTGGCCTGAAGGCGAATGGTGGCGGTGTCGGGCAGATCATTCATCCCACCGGAATAAGGGGCATCACGTCCTTGCGCCAGCAATGCTGGAAAAATGGCGCAACAGCGCCTGCACTGCCCCCTTTGCTGAAGGTCGAGCAAAAGACGCTTGCTTCCTCTACTCGACCTTCAAAGCAATCAATTGCAGTCAGGCAGCCAGCGCTGCACCTTGCGGACCGTCGTCAAGCTCGGCGGCTTCCGCCTCGCCTTTTTCCTCGATCATCCACTTCGCGCGCCGCGAAGCGGCAACCATCGGAACACCGCCCCGCTCGGTATAGGCCGAAGGCGGGAAGACCATCCAGCGCGGCACCCAGCGCGTGGTGACCGGACGCTCATTTGCGCCGATCAGGTGGTCGGCAATCAGACCTTTCAATGTGGGTCCGGTTTGGGTGGCGTTGGCGCTCGCGACCGCTTCGCTGCCGACCTCGCCGAGCAGCGCGACCAGCACTTCCTTGTCGCGCAGCAGCGCGAAAAAGCCTTCATCGGCTTGCCAGTGATCGGCCATGTCGATGGCCAGGCGTTCACCGAGATATTCGATCACCGCGCTGCCGGGACTGAGCGTTTCGGCCATGACCAGCGCCAGCACCTGCATGACGCGGGCATCATCGAGCAGCATAAGGCGATGCAGGATCGGTACGCAGTCCGAACCATAGCGGTCCTGACACACGCTCTCGCGCGCCGTATCCATATTCAGAAGCTCGAGCACCGCGCGCCGCTTCTCGGCAAGCGCGGCGAGCGCGGGACTCGCCGCCAAGCTTGCCGCCGTCTTCTCATTGCGGCTCGACAGGTCCGCAGCCCGCACGCTCCACAGCGGCGAGCCTGCAATCGCATGCGCGACCATCACACGCAGCGCCACCGAAGGCTCGGCTGCAAGCCGCGCGCTGACCGCCGCATGGCGGTGGAGGTCGATATAGCTTGCCAGCGTCGAAGTCAGTTCGGGACGCGCGGGCTTTTCTTCCTGCCCACGCGCGCGGCGCTCGGCCGCCTGTGCCTCGGCACGCGAGACAAAGCCTTCGTGGAACACCACCTCGCCTTGCGCGCGCAGCTGGATATAGACGCGCCCGCCTTTCGATTTGGGCCTGCGCTCATATTCCCATGAGGCGAAATACTCGATCGCTGGAACGATCACGACATCCCCCCAGCCCGCTTCCAGATAAGCGGTCTTGCGCGCCTCAACTGCTTCCATCTGCGCCTTCCAGAACGCATCCTTGTCCGCGAAATATCCGTCCTCGCCAAACAGGTCTGATACGATCTGGCCCTCGTAGCTGCCCAGATCGAACAGCGCGACCGAGGTCGCAATCGAAGTGCCACCGAACAGCCATGCCTTGAGCTGGCTGCCGCGCGGGGCATGTTTTTCTTCGTCCTCGAACAGCGCAAGCCATGCCTTTTGCTGCGCTTTGCTGGCAAGGGTCAGGTGGCGCACAGTGGCTGCGTCTATATCTTGCGCGCGATAGGCTTCGCGGATGCGCGGCAACAGGTCGCCGAGCGCGAGGATGCGCTTTACCCTGAGTTCGCTGATCGCAAAACTCGCGGCGATTTCGTCGACATCGCGGCCTTCCTTGACGAGGCGGGTGAAGGCTTCCCACTGCGTGACCTCGTCAGGGTCTTCGCGCAGCAGGTTCTCGATCATCGAGATTTCGAGCGCTTCGGCATCGTCACTCACGCCCAGCACAATGCAGGGCAGTTCGCGCGATGTCTCCTCCTCTTTCGCCGCTTCGATACTGGCATAGTAGCGGCGCTTTCCGGCGAGAATGTCGAAATGGTCCTCCTTGCCATTCGGACGCACAAACAGCGGCGAGAGCACCCCGCGCTTTCGGATCGAGGGCAGGATGTCGGCGATCTCGGGCTTCCTGCGTCCGCGCCGCATATTGATGGGAGCAACCGAGAGACGGTCCAGGGGAATGTGTTCGATCTGCATGATGGGTCTCCAAAGTATTTTCTTGGAAGGGTGGCCCCGCCTCCCGTTCGGGGGCGCGCGGAAGACGGGGCCGGTTGCCCCGCAGCGCGGGGCATGCGCTGCGGGAGCGTCCGCCGTGTCGGGGTTACGGCGGTGCGCCTCTGGCTGCGCGCGCAAGCGTCCGTGCGGCGCAAGCGAGATGGTCGGGATGCTCGGTGATATGCCCGCGCATGCGCGCCGCTTCGGCATAGACCGACAGCGGATGCGCGGGTTCGAAGTGGAGATCGCGTTCGATGGACAGACCCAGCGGAAGCCGCACGCTCTCGATCTCGGCGAGGCTGGCAACCCCAAGCTCGAGCGAGCCAAAGCCAAGATCGCACAGGCCGAACAAAAGGTCGCCATCGGGTTCGAGTTCGGTAAACAGCCAGGTCGCCGCGCTTGTCGGCGCGAAGAGCTTGACCACCGGCCAGGGGTCGCCTCCGGTCTTTCCATTGGCGAGCAACTTTTTGCGAATGGCGGATGTGAGCAATTGCATCGCTTTGGCTTCCTTCAGAACATTTCGATTTGTTTGCGCGCGTTTGCGTCGAACAGCCCGTGATCGGCGGGCCGCTGCCGCGCTCTGGGCATCATCGGCGCATTGGCGAGCAGCGCGAGGCGGTCGCCGAGCGTGACCGGCGCAACGCCGGGCACCAGCGTCTGCTGGCCTGCTGCGGTGCATTCCTCTTCGAAGCCTTCCGGCGCGGATGTGTTTGATTGCTTGCCGCTCATGCCGCCACCTCCTCGCGGGCCGTGGCGAACTGCAGGAGATAGTCTGCTGCTTTGCTGGCCTTGCTCGCCGCCTGAAAGATCGCGCGATTGTCAGCGCGCAGCACTTCAAGCCAGCTTCCGAGATAATCGGCATGGCGCACGCTCGGCTCGATCCCGAGCGCCGCGCACAGAAACGCCGATGCAAGTTCGGCGACCAGTTCCTCGCGAGCATAGCGCGCCGAACCGAACCGTCCGGTCTGGTCGCGGTCGAGCCGCGTGGCGTGACCCGTCCAGTGGCCAAGCTCGTGCAGCGCGGTGCGGTAATAGTCGATCTGGTGATGAAAGGCGGGCTGCGGCGGAACCGCGACAAAGTCTTCGGCTGGCGCATAGAAAGCCCGCGCGCCGCCGATCCGGAAATCCGCGCCGGTGGCTGCGATCAACGCCTCGGCAGCCTCATGCAATTCGCGCGGCGGCAACGCTGCAGGCGTTTCGACCAACCCGTCGGGAAGCCCGTCGCATTGCGCGGCGTTGAACACGGTAAAGCGCTTGAGGAAGGGTATCGCGCGCGCCTCTTCGCCCTCGCCTGCCTGCTCGCGCGCTTCTTTGGGAATGAAGCGGTCGGCGTAGAACACGGTCCGCCCGCGCTCGCCCTTGCGAACGCAGCCGCCAGCTGCCTGCGCCTGCCTGAAGGTCAACCAGTCCTGCGAAGGATAACCCCCGTCGATCACCGCGCCCCACAGGACCAGAATATTGATCCCCGAATAGGCCCGCCTGGTCACCGCATTACGCGGCAGCCCGAGCGCGGCATCGGCCTTGCTCCACGGCCTGACCCACGGAAACACGCCCTCTTCAAGCTGGGCGATGATCGCCTGTGTAACCTCGTCGTAAAGCGAAGCGCGGGGTGCATCTCCGCGCGCGGCGCACCGCGCCGCTTTCCTGCGCCCGCCACTCGTCCTGACCTTTGAACCTTTATGCGCCATGATTGGCCTCCCGAACTGTCCAACTCCCGCAAACCGGCCCCGGAAGGGGCGGGGTGGGCGGTGACAGCGACCAGAGAGGCGCTCGGCGGGCAGCTGCACCCGCATCGGCAAATGCCGCGAGTTTCGAAGGCTTGTCGAAAGGGCCGCAATGGCAATGGAGGACCCGGGCCCGAAGGGACCGGGTTGCAGCTGGCCGAAGCGCGCCTAGACGGGAGCGCCGCCCACCCCGCCGCTTCCTGAGGCCGGCTCAAACAACGCCGGCGCGCAATGCTGATGAGATGCCAATCGCGATCACAATCGCAGCGCGCCGTCCGCATCCAACCAGCTCATGCGCTTGTGATGGCGAGCGACCAGCGAGCTGCCAAAGACACAGGATGCGCACCCCCAAATGGAGGCGCCAATGACAATCATGTCTGGATTGGCCGCCCCGGCGGGGCCTGTCGACCGGAAGGCCGATCCTGCGATCATGCAAGCCGCAATCGGAGTGCGCGCGGGGCCCAAGACAGAAACAATCGCGCCCTCAGGAGTGCATCGCCAGATGCGCGGGACAGAGCGCGTCATCAGCCTCGCTCATTTTTCCCGGGGCGCCCTCGGGGTGTTCCCGCAGAAGGGGTAGCCGGAGACAGCAATGCGGCTCCGGCTCAGGGGAAGGCATTCCCCACCACTGACTCACCTGGTTCAGACGAATCGGCGCACAATCACCCGTCCCTTGCAATCGGGGCCACCAGCCAATATAGTTATCATGCTAACTACAAGGACGAACATGACTGAACAGCTCAACGTTATCGCGCACATCACACCGCATGCCCAATATCTCGACGCGGCCAGGCGGGCCATCATCGAGATCATCGAACCGACCCGCGCGGAAGCGGGCTGCATCACGTTCCGCCTGAGCGAAGACACCGAGAACGGAACGCTCCATCTCTACGAGGAATGGCGCGACGACGAAGCTCTCGCTGCCCATCACGAGCAGGCTTACACACAAGGCGTGTTCGAGGCCTACAAGAGCTGGCTCGCTGAAGACCCGCAGATTCTCCATCTGCGCCCTGTCGGGTAGCGCTATGTTCTTTCTCAAGGAGCTTCCCGGCCGGCACATGGTCGAAGGCTATGCCGCCAGGTTCGACAACGTCGATCCGGACACGGTACTGGGCGCGCTCGAGCTGATGCGCAGCGCCAGCCTGCTGATCCGCGAGCTCGAAGCCTATTTTGCCGGGCATGACCTGTCGCAATTGCGCTTTCTCACGCTGATCCTGATCGATCGCGAGCCCAAGCGCACCAGCCTGACAGCAAGCGAGATTGCCGAACGCCTCGACGTCTCGCGTCCGGTTGTCACGAGAACACTCAAGAGCCTCGAGCGGTCAGGGCTCATCGCCATAGCCAGCGATGAGGAGGACGGACGTTCGAAAAAGGTCTCGCTCTCCGCCGCAGGCAGCGCCACGCTCGAAGCGGTGCTGCCGGGCTATTTTGCAATCCTGCACCGCCGAACATCCAGCTCACAGGAGGGCTGATGCGACTGACCCTTCTCAGAACACTGCTGGTCTGGGCGGTGGTCTGGCCGCTTGTGACAGCCATGCTCATTGTATTGGCGAGTGTAGCGGGCAGCTTGTCTCTGGGAGCGCAGACCCTGATCCTCACCGCCATTCTCGTCCCCCTCATCAGCCTCGTGCTCGCTCCGGCGATGCAACGCCTGGCCACCTGCATCCTCAAGGAGAAATCATGACCGACCGGTTTGAACGCGGCCTTGCAAATCTGCGCGCAATCGATGGCGAAGCCGGAGAAAAGGTGATCGAGAGCCTCAAGGATATCTCACCCGATCTGGCCCGCTATACGATCGAATATCCCTTCGCCGATATCTATGCGCGGCCCGGGCTCGGCCTGCGCGAACGCGAGATCGCCACGATCGCCGCGCTGACCGCGATGGGCACTGCCCAGCCGCAGCTGAAGGTGCATATCCAGGCCGGCCTCAATGTCGGTCTGACAAAGCAGGAGATCGAGGAAATCATCATCCAGATGAGCGTCTATGCCGGATTCCCCGCAGCCCTGAACGGGATGCAGACGGCAAAGGAGGTGTTCGGGAAAGACGAATGAGCCGTGAAAGGTATCGCCAGGCAGCATGGCAAGGCGCATGTGACGCCGCGCGATTGCGACAAGCGCGTCACTCAATCGGGGACTGCCTTTAAGTCTCAAATATGATGCACTAAGGCGCCGAGCGCTTCAAATGTGAGCGCTTAAGCGACACAAGTCACAAGGCGGCGGCCAGCTGCAGCGTGAGCCAACAGCGCAAACAGGAGGTTGCATGAGCATTCGCGTCGGAATTGTCGGGATCAGCGGTTTCGGCGGCGGTGAAGCGCTTCGCCTGATCGCAGGCCATCCTGCCTTCGAACTGGTCTACGCGGCCGGAGAGACAAGCGCTGGCAGCACGCTGCTCGATCATTTCCCGGGCGCCCCGACGAAGCTGGGCGAACTGGTCATCGAGAAGTGGAACCCCGAGGACCTGCCCGGGCTCGACCTCCTCTTCGCCTCGTTGCCAACGGGCTCCTCGGCGGATGCTCTGGCGCGCGTGCCCAAGAACGTGAAGATCGTCGATATCGGCGGCGACCACCGTTATGCGCAAGGGTGGACCTATGGCCTGGCAGATGTATGGCCGGCCGAAATCGCGGGACAGTCGCGCGTTGCAAACCCGGGATGCTTTCCGGCGGCAACCCAGATTGCACTGGCGCCGCTGCTGAAGGCATCGCTGATCGAGCCGGCAAACATCGTCATCGATGCAAAAACGGGTATTTCAGGAGCCGGGCGCGGAGGCGGCGGCGGTTTTCCCTATACGCTGAGCAACGAGAACCTCGTGCCCTACGGCTTGCTTGAGCATGTCCACACGCCCGAAATGGCGCACACGATCGAGCGCCTGAGTGGAAGAAGTTCAGCCGGTCTGGTGTTCACGCCGCATCTCGTGCCCATGAGCCGCGGCATTCTTGCAACCATCTATTGCCGGGGCAGCGCCACATCGCAGCAATGCTTGGAAGCGGCGCGCTCATTTTACGAGGAGAGCGCATTCGTTCGTGTCACCGACAGCCCTCCCCAGACCAAATGGGCGACCGGCTCCAACTTCGCCTTCGTCAGCTATGCCGCTGATCGGACCCGCAATCTGGTGATTGCCCTGGCTGCGATCGACAATCTCGGCAAAGGCGCTGCGGGTCAGGCGATCCAGAATGCAAATCTTATGTGCGGTTTGCCCGAAGCGGCCGGTTTGAGCGGCGTGCCGGTTGGTCCCTGAGAAAGGACCGGCTGCAATTCGGACGCAAGAACCGGGAGGCTGACGGTAGGTTTCCTCACTAGTCTCCACACCATCACGAACCGGAGAGTGTCATGCAGGGCTTCGCCTCGCTTTTTCCAGACCATGATCAAATGCAGTCGATCGAGGAGGCGCTGAGCCAAAAGCTTCTCGAGGTTCGGCAAAGCAGCTCCGCAAGGCGGACCACTCCTGGTGAGCTGTCTTCCGAGTGGCTCGCAACACTCAACGAAAAGACCTTCGAGGAGACCGAAGACCTCACCGCCACCATGGATTGGGTGATCGAGGCCCTGAAGACCGGCATCGTCCAGATGACCCATCCGGGGCATCTTGGCCTGTTCAACCCCTCGCCAAACTTTCCATCGGAATGCGCAGACAGAATCGTATCGGCATTCAATCCGCAGATCTGTGTCTATTCACACGCGCCGGCAGCGGTCGAGATCGAGCGGCATACGATATCCGCAATCGCACGGCGAGCCGGGATGCCGAGCGATTCCGAAGGGCATTTCACAAGCGGCGGCGCGGAAGCGAACGCCACCGCTGTGCTGTGCGCGATGCAGGCCAGATTTCCGGAATACGGCGATGATGGCATCTGGGGCCTCACCAGCCAGCCGGTCATCTACGTTTCCGCAGAAAGCCATCTGGCCTGGCTGAAGATCGCGCACGCGGCAGGCATAGGGCGCCGGTCTGTTCGCCTTGTAGCAACCGACGGCAAAGGGTGCATGGATGTCGCGAGCCTCAAGGCGACTTTGGAGGACGACCTGCAAAACGGCCTGACGCCGGTGATGATCGCCGCCACAGCAGGCACCACGAATGCGGGCATGGTCGATCCTATCGCTGAGTGCAGGGCGCTCGCGGACCAGTACGGGATCTGGCTTCATGTCGATGCTGCATGGGGCGGTGCGCTGATAGCGAGTTCGAAACTAAGCACTGCTCTTTCGGGGCTGGAGCGTGCCGATTCGGTCACGATCGATGCGCACAAATGGTTCGCAGCAACCATGGGCGCAGGCATTTTCCTGACCTCTCGAACCGGCATTCTCGCTGAGGTCTTCCGCGTTTCGGCCAGCTACATGCCCGACAGCGATGCGAGCAGGGATTACTACATCAACTCGATGCAATGGTCGCGGCGCTTCATCGGCCTGCGCATGTTCCTCGCGCTTTCGTCAGCTGGCTGGGATGGCTTTGCCGAGCACGTCGAGCGATCGGTCCGGCTGAGCAAGCGCCTCGCGGCCCGCCTGACGGCGAAGGGCTGGAGGCACGTGAACGATTCGCTCATGGGCGTGGTCTGTCTGGTTCCGCCGGGTGGCAGCAGCGATGTCGACCGCTACGTACATTCCGTCCATCAGGCCGGGCGCTTCTGGGTTTCGAAGGCACAGTTCGAGGGCCAGACAGTCCTGCGGGCATGCGTGACCAACGGCAGGACCGATGAGAGCACAATCGACGGTCTCAACTTGTTTCTCGCCTCGGTTTAGATCACCCGAGGCCGGGCGAACTCAGGTGCGACTTCCGGCTCCGCAATGCCAGTAACTGTTACAATGCGGTGAGCTATCATTCACTGCGCTCGGTACAATCAAGCGTCAGACCGTATTCGGCCAACCATTCCGCTTCGGTTGGCAAAAGGTACTGCAAGGCTTCGGGGGAACAGTCCGTGCAGGGTCGTTGCATGGATGAGACTTTCCCCGCGGTCTGCGAAACAGGCATCAGAACCCGAAGCGAGGCGCAGAACTGCTGCTGCAGCATCCCGAAAATGTGTTGATTGGCGCACCCGACAGGATTCGAACCTGTGGCCTTCGCCTTCGGAGGGCGACGCTCTATCCAGCTGAGCTACGGGTGCTTGTGCTTACGCATTGCTTACGCGGAATGAATTTCAAAGTGAAGCCAGTCCGTGCATTCAGGTAAGCTGTTGTAATTCCAATCAATTCCTTCGAAAACGCCGACTTGACCCGTGCCTTCGGAGGGCAGCGCTCTATCCAGCTGAGCTACGGGTGCTGATCGCTTTTCTAAGCGGGCGCAGTCTTTTCGCTCAGCTGCGCTTAGCAAGGGATATCTGCTCCTGCCAGCCCTTAATCGCTTGCGCCTGTACGCTCTGGCTTTCGGACGGCGGGCGGAGGGGCGCATTTTGACGGCTTCAGTTTAACGCTCCGGAAAGGCGCTTGGGCGTAGTGCGATCATCATGTCAGCGCTTTCTCCAGATCAGGCCCGCTCCATGCGCGAAACAGCGTCGGGCGGCCTGCAATCGCCCGCTCCTTCACCTGCAGCTTTTGCCGAGCGGTGGCGCGCGCTGCATGATCAGGCGGGCAGAATCGCCGAAATGGCGCAGCTTTCACCTGAGCGTTTTGAAGGTGCGATTGCCGCTTTACCTGACCGGATCGGCGATGCGCCTGACTGGAAGAGGTCGCTCGCATGGCAGCATATCGAGGATATTGACGCGATGATGCGCCCCGGCCTTGCGGCTCTGGCAACAATTACCAGCCGCGGCCTTAGCGCGCATGTCCCGGCGTTGGCGCTGTGGCGCGAATTCTACAATGCGCGCGGCAGCGTCATGGCTCTGGTCGACGAAGTGCCCGCCTGAATCACGGCTTGACTGTGTTCCTGCATTGTTCCAACTTGCAGGCATGACGGCGCTCATCAATTCATCGACAGATTCGCACAGTAGCGATCAGACGCATCCGGTGGCGCATGATGTCGCACGCGGGATCACACGGCTGTTTGCGCGCAATGGCATATGGTGCGCGCCCGAGGTTTCTTTGAAGAATGGCCGGCGCGCGGATCTGATGGGGATTGATGCCAAGGGGCTGATCGTGATTGTCGAGATCAAGGTCGCGCGCGGCGATTTGCTCGGCGACAATAAATGGCCGGACTATCTGGAATTTTGCGACCGGTTTTACTGGGGCGTTCCGCCAGGTCTGGACCGGTCGCCGCTTGATAGTGAGGCCTATCAGCCCGGCGGCTGCGGCGTGATTGTGGCGGATGGCTATGATGCGGAGATTGTGCGGCAGGCCCCGCTCACCCGGCTCGCAGCGGCGCGGCGCAAGGTTCAGGTGGAGCGGTTGGCCCGGCTTTCGATGCGGCGGCACACGGCGTTGATTGATCCGGCTTGCGCCGATGTGGATGTGGTTCGGTGAGGCCTGCCGGTCTGCACGCCGGCAAAAACGCCCAAGCCAATATCAACACTGTCTTTTTTCACCTTTGGGTTTCATAACCTTCCCCGTGGTCGGGGAAGCATATTGATACCGGGCGATACGCCCATCTGGCTCGCGGCGATTGCAGGCGGCGCGGTGATGACGGTGATGGTCGCGCTGCGATATCTGCTTGCGAGCGGGCTGTTCGCCTATGCCACGCGAATAATGCGCCCGGGCCTTTATGCAGGGCTTGAGACCCAGATCACCCGCGAGATCGGCTGGTCGATGATTTCTGCGTTCATTTATGGCGCGCCGACCGGGCTCATCATCTGGGGCTGGCGGCACCACGGCTGGACGGCGATCACGCATGACCTTTCCGCCTTTCCGCTGTGGTACTGGCCATTTTCGGTGTTCATCTATCTGTTTGTACAGGACAGCTGGTTTTACTGGAGCCACCGCGCGATGCACACGCCGCGCCTGTTCCGCATTGCCCATGCTGTGCACCATGAAAGTCGACCGCCCACCGTCTGGACCGCGATGAGCTTTCACCCGATCGAAGCGCTGAGCGGGGCAATCGTGGTGCCGATCCTTGTCTTTATTGTCCCCATTCACATCGCCATGCTGGGTGTGGTTCTGGGGATTGCGACCCTTATGGGCGTCACCAATCATATGGGGTGGGAGGTATTTCCGCGCTGGCTTGTTCACTCCATGTTGGGAAAGTGGCTGATAACCGCGAGTCATCACGAGCGGCATCATGAGGAATATCGATGCAATTTCGGCCTGTATTTCCGGTTTTGGGATCGCGTGTGCGGGACCGATCGCGGCTTTTCCAAACGCATGATCGCGGGCCTGGTCGCTCAGCGGGCAAGGACAAAGGCATGACGCGCCTCTTCAAGTGCGCCGCATCAGCGGGCGCTATAACGGCCCTGCTGACAGCAGCGGCGCCCGCAGCGGCGGGCGATGTGGTGATCACCATCACCGATATGCGCTCGGCCAAGGGTGTCGTGCGCGCGTGTATGACGACGAAGGAAAGCATCTTCCCCAAATGTCGCAAGGACCCTGCGGCGCATCGCACGGTTGTTCCTGCAAGCGGTAAGGTCACAATCCGCTTCACCGACGTCGAGCCGGGCGATTACGCCATTGCGGTGCTGCATGATGAAAACAATGACGGCAAAGCCAATCGCGCGCTCGGCATGATGCCGAAAGAGGGATATGGCTTCTCACGCGACGCGCCGGTCCGCATGGCCCCTCCCGAATTCGGCGATGCCGTGTTCAAATATGGGGGCGCCAACCAGTCCCTAACCATCAAGATGCGCTATTTCCTGTAGGGGTTGGAACGCGGCCTCCACCCGCCTTCCTTACCGTGTTGCCAAAAGTTGCAACGAATTTGGCGCAACTTAACGCGATGTTTACCACGTCGCGCGAAAGCTGGCCTGCAACACGGAAATAAGGGGCAGGAATGGCCATGGATACGCTGCGAGGCACATTCGATTCGAGCGAACCGGCTGATCGAAACACTTTCGATGATCGCACGGATTGGGATGATGCCCGAGACGAAATGCGTGAGCAAATGCGTGACGAGTTGGACGACGATTTCGGCGAAGAAGGCGAGGCCGATCGCGACCTGCCGCCCGACTCAATCGGTCAGGATGAACGCCGCATGCAGGTGCGCGCGTATAATCACTGGGCCGGATTGCTGGGTGAGCGTACTTTTCCCTCCATTGAAGATCTGGAACCGCACGACCTGCCCGACTTTGGACCGCATTCTGTCCTGCTCGATTTTTCGGCGGGCATTGATGATCCCGTGGTGCAGTATCTGGGCGCCAAGCTGGGCGATGAATGCGGCGCGGATGGCCGCGTAATCGAGCGTCTGTCCGATGTCCCCTCACGCTCATTGCTGAGCCGTATCACCGATCACTACATGCAGATCATGGCCAATCAGGCCCCCATCGGGTTTGAGGCGGAATTCGTTAATCAGCGCGGATCGGCGATCCTGTATCGCGGCATTCTGCTGCCTTATTCGAGCGACGATGAAACTATCGATTTTATCTATGGCGTCATCAACTGGAAGGAAATGGCCGATCAGGCAACCGCGGATGAACTGCTGCTGGAGATTGATCAGGCGCTCGAAAACGAGAGCGCGCCGGTCGAAGCTGAACCCTACACGCACAATGCCGATATGATGACAGACTGGGCCGATTCCCCCGCGCATGAGGGCGGCGAAGAGCCTGCGCCTGATTTTACCGGCGATACGGCAGATGAGGCCGAAGCTGAAGATGGTGTCGATCAGGCCGACAACGTCGCTGACCTTGGTGAGTCAGGCGGCTATTTCAATGGAGCCGGGCACGATCACGGCGATTTGCCGACCCCTGATTTCGGTCAATACGAACTCGCCGATACCTATGACGACGAAGAGGACGACGTCGACGATTCCAAGTACAGCTTTGCCTCGCTCGCGGACTATATCGAGACCCCGGTCAAAAAGGCGATTGACCTTGAAGCCGACAATTTCGATCCGGCAGATTACCGGGTTGAGCATGACGAACCCTCTGTCCCAGAAGGTTATGTCCCAGAAGGTTATGTCACAGAAGGTTATGCCCCAGAAGGTCGCGTTCCAGAGGCCTATGCGCCCGAAAGCCATGAGCCTGAAAACCATGTGCCGGAGGCCTATCAACCAAAAGAGCCGGTCGAAGAGTCCGTAAGCAATGCCGCTCCGATTGAGCCTGAGCCAGCCCTTGCAGTGGATGCAGAGCCCGAGGATGAGGCACCGGGCGAACCCACCCTCGAAGCAGCCGCGCTCGATAATGATGCCGACCTTCACGATTACCTTGCTGCAGCCCGCGAGCTTGCGAAAAGCGCGCGCGCATCCGAAGATCGCAGCCGCCACGCGTTGTATGAAGCCGTGGGCCGCGCCTATGACTTTTCCATCGCAGCCAAAGAGGCACCGCAGGACTATAATAACCTTGTCGAGCAAAGCGGCCTGACCGTTCAGGATCGCGCGCCGATGACACCGGTGGTAAAACTGGTGTTTGGCAGCGATTACGACAAAACGCGCCTGACCGAATATGCCGCCGTGCTCAGCCATGCGCATCGCCTTGAGCTCGGCCGTGGATCGCTGGCCGGGTTCCTGCGAGAGGCTGATGGCGGGCTTAAGGGCGTGGTGAACGCCGAACGCCGTCTGCGCCGCGAGGAAAGTGGCAAGGTGGTCGAGCCGGAAGATGCCGTTCGCTCTGCACTGGCGCAGAAATTGCGCGAACTCGAAGCGCTCACCTTTGACGCGATCAGTGCCGAAGGGCCGGAATTCGCGCTCGTCATGGTGCGGCGCGGCTCCAGCAGCGCGGTTGAAGTGCTCGGCGAAATTGGCGAGGATATCGCCCTCATCGAACGCGCGGCGAAGAAGCTCGTTGGCTGAACATAAGGCCCGGTTCCAGTCGCGACCCTGTACGGCTTGCCTGTGACCCGTTAGACGACGGGGAAATCAGGCAAAGCAGGATTATCGGTGTTGCGTGTTGTTCTCTGGGCGCTGGCTGCGCTCGCCCTAATCGCGGTGCTTGGCGGCATTGCCTTGCAATTTGCCATCGCGCGCAACGGACCCTCCGTGCTGAGCGCGGTCGACTGGCTAACTGGCGGCAGCAATCCTGCGACGCGGCTGGCCGATATCTCTACCGGTGATGCGCGCGCACAAAAGCTGGTCGTGTGGGGACCGGAAACGCGCGATCCGTCAGACCCCGCTCTTCCCGTACTGATGTTCGCGCATGGTGGCAGCTGGCGCTCTGGCGATCCGGTTGATTATGGATTTATTGGCAGATCCTTTGTTCCAAAAGGGTTCGTTGTGGTACTGGTCGGCTATCGTCTGGGGCCGCAGGGGGTCTATCCCGCCATGATCGAAGACACCGCCCGCGCGATCCACTGGACCCACGAAAACATCGCGCAATATGGCGGAGACCCTGACCGCATCGTCGTCGCCGGGCATTCTGCAGGCGCTTATAATGTTGTGATGGCCACGCTTGAGCGGCAATGGTTAGGGCGATTGGGCATGGATGCCGACGCGATTGCGGGCGTTGTCGGGATGTCCGGCCCGTATGATTTCTACCCCTTTGACAGCGAATCCACGATCGCCGCATTCGGCGATGCGCCCGATCCGTTGACGACGCAAGCGTTTAACCATGTGCGCGGGGACGCGCCGCCCATGCTGTTGATTCACGGCGAAAACGACACGCTGGTAAAACCGCGGAATTCGCGCGGGCTGGCCCAGCAAATCACCGAGGCTGGCGGCGAGGCCACGCTGATCACCTACACCGATATGGCGCATAACGATCCACTGATCGCGCTGGCGGCGCCGTGGCGATCGCGGAGTGATATGGCAGAGAGGATCGCCGAGTTCGCTGCAGACGTTACCGCAACTCAGCCGCGCTGAAACACGCCTCAAATAGCCGGCGACACACTTTCAGTTCCGGTTCATGACGATACGCGCTATGTAACCCGCTATGCGCTCTCTTTGCACATTGCCCGCTTTCATCATCGCCCTCTGCGCGACCTTCATGCTCGCGCTTGCACCCGTCCAGGCCCAGTCAGCCCTGCGCGATGCGGAGACCGAGGCCTTGCTGTCCGACATGCTCGATCCGCTGGTCGAAGCAAGCGAGCTGGATCGCGGCAATGTCGACATCGTCATCATCAACGATCCCTCGATCAACGCCTTTGTTGCCGGCGGTCAGCGGATTTTCGTCCATACCGGCCTGATCAACGCGGCTGAAACCGCCAATGAAGTGCAGGGTGTGCTCGCACATGAGCTGGGCCACATTACCGCCGGTCACGTGGTGCGGTTTGAAGAGCGCACCGCCGGGATGCAGGGCCTGACGCTGCTGTCGCTGCTCGCCGGAGTGGGCGCGGTCCTGGCCGGTGCTCCACCAGAGGCCGGGATGGGCCTGTTCGGTGTGGGCATGCAGGCGGGCGTCAACAATTTCCTCACCTTCAACCGCAATCAGGAAGCCTCAACCGACCTTGCCGGCGCGCGATATCTGTCAGGCGCCGAGATTTCCGGGCGCGGCATGATCAAGTTTTTCGAGCGGCTGCGCTCCTTTGAAATTCGCCGGGGGTATTCGCAGGCTGACGAAGCCGCCTATGGTCGGACCCACCCGCTATCGGGTGATCGCGTCGCCACCTTGCGCGAATTGCTGGAGACCGATGCCGCATGGGCCAAGCCTGACGATGCCGACTTGCAGGAGCGTTTCCTGAAAGTGCGTGCCAAACTGTTTGGCTACCTCGCCGAGCCGCGCCGCACCTTCCAGCAATATCCCAAAAGCGACACGAGCGCATCCGCGCGCTATGCCCGCGCCTATGCCTTCCACAAGGATGCACAGATCCAGAAGGCGCTGGCTGAAACGCAGAGCCTCCTCGCCGAAGAGCCGGACAATCCGTATTATCTGGAACTCAAGGGGCAGGTCCTGCTCGAATCGGGCCGCGTGGACGAAGCGCTGATCCCGCTGCGCCGGGCCACAGAGCTGACCCGCAGCCAGCCGCTGATCGCCTCGATGTTCGGCCATGCATTGATCGCCACAGAGGATGAGGCGAATTATGCCGAGGCGGAACGGGTGCTGCGCGCCGCAGTGGGCCGGGACCGCTTCAACCCATTCGCATGGTATCAACTGGGGGCGGTCTATGCCGCGCGCGGGGATGAACCGCGCGCACGCCTTGCCAGTGCAGAACAACAGGTGATGAGCCGCGCCTATCCCGCCGCCTTGCGCAGCGCACAGGCCGCCGAAGCAGGCCTGCCGCGCGGATCGCCCGACTGGATCAGAGCGCAAGACATCGCGCTCGAAGCCCGCTCTGCCCTGGAGCGCTTGCGCGACCGCTGATAACACAGCGCTTGCGCGACCGCTGATAAGGCGGCACCTGCGCGACCTGAGATAGTCTTCGCTCATTCGCGCCGCTTCTTGTTCTGGTAACGCCCCAACAACACCGCTAGACCGCCTCGCTATGACAACGACAACGCCTGCAACTTCTCCCGCCTCCGGCCCGCCGCAGGCCAGTTTCCGCTCCGCCCTGCTGACCGCGCTGATGGCGCTGGTGTTCGGCTTTCTGGGGGCCGCGATCTGGTCCATCTCCGGCATCGGCGACGCCTGGGCAGACAACCGCACCCGCGCCTTTCTGATGGACAACCCCGAAGTCCTGCCGGAAATGGCACAGGAGCTTCAGGCACGTGACAGTGCAAAGCGGCTGGCGGAGGCGGGCAGCGAGGTGTTTGATCCCTTCCCCGGCGCAGTGTTGGGTAACCCGGATGGTTCGCGCACACTGGTGGAATTCACCGATTACAACTGCCCCTATTGCGAAGCGAGCCTGCGCGATGTGAACCAATTGGTCGCCGAAGACCCGGATCTGCGCGTGATCATTCGCGAATATCCGATCTTTGAAGGCAGCGATGTCGCGTCGCGCATGGCCCTCGCGGCGGCGATGCAGGGCAAATATGACGCATTTCACACCAAGATGTTTGAGCTTGGCCCGGCCAACGCTGATACGGTTGAAGCTGCAGCCATCGCCGCAGGCCTCGATATGGAGCGTGCTCGCATCGATGCGATGAGCAATCCGGTCAGTCTGGAATTGGCGCGCAATCAGGCGCTGGCCCGCGCAATCGGCTTTGGCGGTACGCCCGCATGGGTCTCCGGCGACCGCGCGGTCGAAGGGGCAGTGGGCTACCAGTCTCTGAAAGACCTGATCGAAAACGCAGGTCCAAGAGCGGATACTCAGGCAGCAAGCTGATGCGAAGGCCCCTCGCGCTGCTGTTGCTTTGCACGTTGGCGAATGCCAGCGCCGCGCCCGGCGTATCAGCCGCACCTGCGCTCGAAGACATTGATCTCAAGGCCGAGCGCGCCGCGATTGGCCGGTTTCAGGATGCCGATCAACGGCTTCAGGATGTCGGCTGGAAACTGGTGCGCGGCAATGCGCCGTTTTGCGAAACAGTGATCCCGTCCATCGGCCTGCAATTGCAGGATGCCGCCAGCTATGGCCGCCCCGATATTGCGCGCGCCGCACTGGGCCTCAAAGGCAGTTTTGCCGTCCAGACTGTCGCGCGTGGCTCTCCTTCGGATGTTACAGGCGCTTTCACCCGCAATCGCGAAGTCACGCGCATCGCCGCCGCAGAGCCCAACGATTGGGACGCGGGCAAGCGTATGGACTGGAAACGCCTCACCCGCGCGCATGACCTTATCGATGCGCACCTGTCTGACAGCGGATCGGTCCTGTTCGGTTTTGCCGATGGCACCGCAAAAATGGTCACGCCCGTTCCCGTCTGCGCCACGCGGTTCGAGATTCTGGGCGATTCGACCCGCGCGGTTGCCGATGGGACACGCGTCGTCATCGGACAGCGCTTTCCCGGCTTTGAATGGAACGAGGACTCCGAATTCGCCGGTGTGGTCGCGCATGAACTGGCGCACAATCTGCTGGGCCACCGCGCATGGCTGGACCGCAACAAGCGCAAGCGCCGCCATGTCCGCCTGACAGAGCGCGAAGCTGACCGCCTGATGCCGTGGCTGTTTGCGAATGCCGGATATGATCCCGCCGCCGCAATGCGGTTTATGCAGCGCTGGGGCAAAAAGCATGATCTGGGCATTTTCCGCGCCCGCACCCATGATGGCTGGGATGAACGGGTCGAATTTATCGCCGCCGAACTGCCGATCATCGCTGACCTGATGCAGCGTGAGGGCAAGGCCGATTGGTCCGTCCATTTCCGGCGTGAGATTGACCCCAACAAGGGACTCAATCTCGCCAGAAGCGACTAACGGCGCGACGCGCACGCTGTGTGGCTGGGGTGCCCTCAATCAATTCCAACAAACACGCTGTATAAAATTCCCTGCTAACCCGCGAGAAATCGGCTACACTCGAAAACTATGGCCCGAACAATGGCAATGCTTCCGATCCAGCCGGCGCCGTTCTTTGCAAGCAAGAACCGGGCGTTCTGGAACCTCCAGTTGGCAGGCTGGGGCGGAGTATTTCTGCTGCGCGCTGTTACAGCGATTGCCAACGGGCTGCCGCTGAACCTGCTGGCGGTGACCACGGTGACGACGATCACGGGCTTTTCGATCAGCCTCGTCCTGTCTGTCATCTATCGCCAGCTGATCGGGCGGACACCTTTTGTCACTTGGGGCATGACGGCGCTGGCGCTGATCGGGGCGGTGATCATCTATGCCTCTATCGATGCCTGGGTGCAGGGCATTTACTATGGCGAAACGCGCGAGGCGACCTTTGCCCAGCGCTTTATCGGGCTGTCCTTTATCCCGCTCACCCTGCTGGGCGGGTGGAGCGCGCTGTATTACGCGATTAACTTCTTCCTCACGGTTGAGCGGCAGGCCGACCGGCTTGAACGGCTTGAGGCACAGACGACCTCGGCGCAACTGGCAATGCTGCGGTATCAGCTGAACCCGCATTTTCTCTTCAACACGCTGAATTCGATCAGCACGCTGGTGCTGCTGAAACAGACCGAGCAAGCCAACGCCATGCTGACACGGCTCTCGGGCTTTCTGCGCCACACGCTGATCGCGGAACCAGGTTCGCAGGTCACTCTGGAACAGGAGATAGAGACGCTGCAACTCTATCTCGATATCGAACGCATGCGCTTTGAAGAGCGGTTGCGCACCCATTTCGAGATCGAGGAGCGGGCGATGGGCGCGCGCCTGCCCTCCATGCTGCTGCAACCGCTGATCGAAAACGCGATCAAATATGCTGTTGGCACACAGGAAGAAGGCGCGCGCATTGCGGTGACCGCGCGCGTGGTGGGAGAGCGGCTGCGCCTCAGCGTTGAGGATACCGGGCCCGGAGCCGAATTGGGCGGCGCGATGTCGGGATCAAGCAGCCTGGGCAAGCCGGTCTCAACCGGTGTCGGGATCGCCAATATCCGCAACCGGCTGATGCAGGCCTATGGCGATAGTCACCTGTTCGAAACGCGATCCGAGCCCGGCGGCGGATTCACCGTGCTGATCGAGATTCCCTTCATTCCGACGCGCGAGGAGGCTCCACTGGTCGAAACTGTCAGTGACAGTTCAGGTAAAGCCGCTCAGCTTGGCGCAAGAGACACCACTCCGTCGCTTTCCGAGCCCCCGATTCCAAAATCTCTGTCGGAACCGGTGAATTTTAGCCCCCACCCTGCAACCGGATCGTAAAATATGACCATTCGAACCATCCTCGTTGACGATGAAAAACTGGCCATCCAGGGCCTCCAGCTGCGGCTTGAACCGTTTGACGATGTCGAAGTGATCGACACCTGCGCAAACGGGCGCGAGGCGATCCGTAAGATCAAGACCGAAAAGCCCGACCTCGTCTTTCTCGACATCCAGATGCCGGGGTTTGACGGGTTCTCCGTGGTCAAAGGCGTGATGGAAATCGAACCGCCATTGTTCGTCTTTGTTACCGCCTATGAGGAGCACGCAATCCGCGCGTTTGAAGCCAATGCGGTCAATTACCTGATGAAGCCGGTGGACGAGGACAAGCTTGCCGACACGATTGAGCGCGTGCGTCAGCGTCTGGCCGAGAAGAAATCGACCGAGGAAGCGGACAAGCTGATGGGCGTGCTTGCGGAAGTCGCGCCCGACCGCGCGGCGCAAATTACCGACGCCGAACCCGACACCGACAGTGCGGACCGCTTTGAAAAGCTGATCAATGTTAAAGACCGCGGCCAGATCTTCCGCGTCGAGGTTGATTCCATCGAACATATCGAGGCGGCGGGCGACTACATGTGCATCCGCACCGCTGACAATTCGCTGATCCTGCGCGAAACGATGAAGGACCTTGAGCGCAGGCTGGACCCGCGCAAATTCCAGCGCGTCCACCGCTCCACCATCGTCAATCTGGATCAGGTGCGTCAGGTCAAACCGCACACGAACGGCGAATGCTTCCTGGTGCTTGACAGCGGGCAGGAAGTTAAGGTTTCGCGTAGTTATCGCGACGTCGTGGCGCGGTTTGTGCATTGATGTTTGGGAGCTCCCGTCCGGGCGCTCCTCCTCGGTGTGATTCCCTCCGTTAACACTGCGGGGCACCTGCGGACGCGCGGTCGCGCTTGCTGATTCAGGGATCCGTTTCTCTCTGACCGTTCGCGCTGAGCTTGTCGAAGCCCTGTCCTTTCATTTAGGGCTAAGCTCAACAAGGGACAGCCCTTGAACAGGCTCAGCACGAACGGATAATCAGTGACATTCACCCTCACAGGCTTCGACCTCGACCGTTTCATCCATGAGACCCTTGCCGAGGATCTTGGCGAAGCGTTCGATGGGGGCGGGCGCGATGTTACGTCTGAGAGCGTCATCCCGGCCGATGCGCGGTTCTCTGGCGTTATGGACAGCCGCGATGCAATCGTCGTTGCAGGCCTGCCGCTGGCAGAGGCCTTTTTCCGCAACCTTGATCCCGCTGTAGAGATCGAAACGCTGATTGCGGACGGCGACACCGTTACCCCGGGCACAGACCTGATGCGCCTCACCGGCAATGCCCGCGCACTGCTGACCGCGGAGCGCAGCGCGCTCAACATCGTGCAGCACCTCGCCGGCATCGCCACCATGGCGCGCGCCTATGTCACGGCCATGCGAGAGGGCAGCGCGACCTGCACCCTGCTCGATACGCGCAAGACGCTGCCAGGCCTGCGCGTGCTGGAGAAATATGCGGTCCGCATGGGCGGCGCGCAGAACCACCGTATGGGCCTGTGGGATGCAGCGATGATCAAAGACAACCACGTCGCGGTCGCTGGCAGCGTTGGCGAAGCGGTGCGGCGCGCGCGCGATGCGGGCGTCAAACCGATCATCTGCGAGGTGGACCGGCTGGACCAGATCGAACCCGCAATTGAGGCAGGCGCGCATCATCTGCTGCTCGACAATATGCCGCCCGATGTGCTGCGTGAGGCGGTGGCAATGATAAACGGACGCGCCGCCACCGAAGCGAGCGGCGGGATCAATCTCGACACCATCGCGTCAAAGGCGGCCAGCGGGGTCGATTACGTCTCCGTCGGCCGCCTGACCCAAAGCGCTCCCGCAGCGGATGTCGGGCTCGATTTCAAGCTGGTATGATACCCGCCAGAGGCCCTAGACCTGCTTCGATCCATCTGTTCGCAAGCGTCCTGTTGACCCTCGCCACAGCCAATCTCGCCACCGCCCTTTGGGATTTGCCCGCGCAGGAGAACTTTCTGCGCTCGTTCGGGCTGGGCCTTGAATGGAACCGCGACTGGACGATCATCACCAGTTCAGCCTGGTTCACGATAGAGCTGATCCCGATTGCACTGGTGTGGCTGGCCGCCAGCCGGTTTGCGCGCGCTTTCATATCCGTGATGGCCGCGATCAAGCTGGTGCTGTTGCTATGGAATTTGCCGGTGCTCTATGCCCTGCCCGGCATGGCATTCGGACAATTGGTCGCATTGTCGGCTGTGGCCCTGCTGTATACGCGGGGCGCGAATGAATGGTTCGCAAAACGGGGGTTCGATCCCGCGACTTTTGAGTGACCGGCTCCTGAACGGTTGTCATTGGCGGGGAATATGCTCACAAATACAAGGCACAATTCACCAAAGGACAGTCGATGAAGCCGCATTCAATCACCATGTTTGACCGTATTTTCTTTGCGTCGCTCATCCTGGGATTGCTGGGCTATTTCCTGACCTATGATGTGGTCGCCGCTCAGCTGACCGCGGATCCCGCGATGGCCGCAATCGGCATCACGCCGCTGCCGTTCATTATCGTAACAGGCGCGATTGGCTTTGGGATCAATCTGCTGTTGTGGTTTTTCATTTCCAAGGGGCGCAGCGCGGTGGCCAAGTGGATTTTCACGGTGCTCGTTGTGCTGGGACTGGCTTCCCTTCCCTTCAGTCTCGGCGACCTGCCCGTTCTCGTCATCGCGAATTCGCTTGTCGCGGCCGTGCTGCAAGTCGCCATGCTGTATTTTCTATTCCGGCCCGAATCCAAGCCATGGTTTGACAAGACAAAAGGCAGGGCTGATCCCTCGGT
>JBARXS010000005.1:0-10299 GCA_049647465.1 Erythrobacter sp. | reverse complement strand
TCTGGCGGCTCGCGCACCCGCAACAGGCGCAGCGCCACCGCATGAACGCAGGCATCATCGTCGATTCCGAAATGCTGGTGGTCCGCTTCAAGAATGGACGCAAACTGGGCAAGGTCGAGGAGCGGTTCGCGGCGCAGCTTTCCACCGGAGACACATTCTTTTTCGCAGGTATGTCGCTGGAGGTGGAGAGCGTTAAGGATATGGACGTGATCGTGCGCGCGGCCAAGAAATCCGCGACCATTCCGAGTTACGGGGGCTTGCGTCTGCCGCTGACCACGCATCTGGCAACGCGGGTGCAGGCGATGCTGGCTGATCGCGCGGGCTGGGGCCGTTTCCCCGATGATGTGCGCGAATGGCTGGAGGTGCAGGACTATCGCAGCCGGATGCCCGCACCCGGCGAATTGCTGGTCGAAAGCTTCCCTCACGGCGGCAAGCATTACACCACATATTATACGTTTGAGGGGTGGAACGCGAACCAGAGCCTCGGCATGTTGATCACTCGCCGGATGGAGGATCGCGGCCTGATGCCGGGCGGTTTTGTGGCGAATGATTATTGTCTGGCGGTGTGGGGGCTGAAGCCGGTGACGGACCCTGGCCCGTTGCTCTCGCCCGATATTCTGACCGATGAATTTGTGGACTGGGTGACCGAGAGTCACCTGCTGCGCCGCGCCTTTCGCGAGGTTGCCGTGATCAGCGGGCTGGTCGAACGCCAACACCCCGGCAAGCGCAAGACGGGCAAGCAGGTCACCTTCTCAACCGATCTGATTTATGATGTGCTGAAGAAATACGAGCCTGAGCACGTGTTGCTGGAGGCGGCATGGGCCGATGCGCGGGCGCGGATGACGGATGTCGGGCGGCTGGCGGACTTGCTGGAGCGGTCAGAGCGCGAACTGGTCCATGTCGAGCTGGAGCGGGTTTCGCCCTTGGCGGTGCCGGTGATGACAATGATCGGCCGTGAAGCGGTGCCGCAAGGCGCGGTGGATGATGAATTGCTGCTGGAGGCGGAGAGCCTGGTGGGCGAAGCAATGCGTATTGATCCGGAAGATGGCGTGCGGGCGCTGGAGGGAGATTAGTGGCTCAGCCTCGGGGGCGCGAGAGCTTCCGGCTTGCATCTTTGAAATTCATTTGCGGGCTTTGGCGGTTTAAGCCGCTCGCCATCCTTCACATTCACGTTAAGCACGTTCCCAGTCGGATCGGCCACCACCGCCGCTTCGACAGGTTCAGCGGGCATGGAGGACGCCGGGGCCAAAGCGCCGGTGAGGGCAAGCATCATGATCCCAACCCAGTGCACTCGCCCGCTCAAATCACGAAATCGCGGTGCTGCGCGTTCCCTACAAACGCAAACCCGTCTGCGCCTGCTTCCTTCATCAGCACGATGGTCCGCGCGGCGCGGTCATAGCTGGCGAGGGCGGCTGGCTCGAAGCGCAGTTGCGGCTTGGCAGACTCTGCGCTGGCGGCGCTGGCGGCGCTGACTTGGGCGCGCAGCTCGGTTGCCGTGACCGTCTCGCCGTTCCAGAACAGGGCATCTTTCTCATCAATAGCGATCGTGTTGACCGCCAGAACGGGTTTGAGATCAACGGGAGGCTCACCCGGCAGATCGACCGTTGTCTGATGCACATTCACCGGGATTGCGAGGATCAGCATGATGAGCAGCACCAGCAGCACGTCGATAAAGGGTGTGACATTCATCTCACCCACCGGGCCGGCATTGCGGCGCATCCGGGGCAGCGTCGATCCGGAGAAGCGGCGGCCCGGATTTGAGAAAGAGCGCGCGGAATTGCGGGTGGAGGTGATGCCGATCGTGTTATTGGCAGTCATGCGGGGGCTCCTTGGGTTAGGGATCCCCAACATACACAGCACCCAAAAAGTTGCCTAACGCGTACCGGTATGCGCTTTGCGACTGATCGGGCGGTAAGCGTTTCAAAAACCGCAAAAAAAGGGCGCCGCCGGATATCCGGGGCGCCCCTTTTCTGATTGGTTCACGATCGGTAAGCGTCAGCCGCCTTTGCCGAACTCGCGGTATTGTTCGTTGCCGACAAAGCCGAACTTCGTCACGCCCGATACCTTGATGAACTGCAGCACACGCGAAGACTTGTCGTAGCTGGCCAGCGCTTCCGGCTCATACTGAAGCTCGGGTTCGGTTGCCATCTCGGTCGTCAGACGCAGTGTCTCGACCAGCCTGCCTTCGCTGATATCTTCGCCATTCCAAAGGATGCGGTCATCAGCCGTGATCACCAGTTTGTTCTTCACCGGATCAATGTCAGGTGGAGGCGTGTTGGAGTTGTCTTGCGGAAGATCGATGTCGACCGAGTGGGTCGCGATCGGGATGGTGATGATGAACATGATCAGCAGCACGAGCAGCACGTCGATCAGCGGGGTCATGTTCATGTCGAGCATCGGCTCGCCGTCGAGCTTGCCTCCTGCCATACCCATGTCAGTTACTCCTTAAGTCGTTCGTTACGCGGTGTGAGGCCATCAGGTCTGATCCGGTAGGATCAGCCGTTCGGGTCAACCGGATTTGAGATAAAGCCAACGGTCGGATAGCCAGCCGCCTGCACATTGTAGATCGTCCCGGCGACGCACTTCCACGGTGCGTTCTTGTCGGCACGGATGTGGACCTGCGGGATCCGCTCGGGATCTTCCATGATCGCTTCGGGGCCACCGGCGGCCTCGACGATGGCATCCAGACGTTCAAAGGCCTGATTGCGCAGCTCTTCAGAAGTGACCGGCGTGATATTGTTGAAATATACGCGGCATTCGCCGGTGCGCGTTGCACCGGTAAAGCCACTGCGGGTTGTACGTGCGGTGCGACCTTCGGCGTCCGTCGTGGAAACGGTCAGCTGAAGGTTTTCGACCTTGTCCTTGGATTCCTCCATCTCGAAGACCGGGATTTCCAGCTCTTCGATGGTCTGGATCGCCACCGGAACGGCGATGAGGAAGATGATCAGGAGAACCAGCATCACGTCCACCAGCGGTGTGGTGTTGATGTCTGACATCGGGGTTTCGCCCGATCCACTCATCGAAATTGCCATTGAAAATTCCTAGTTCGGCAAAATAATCAGGTTCGACTTGGCCGCGAAGGCCGGATCGGGAGACAGCCGCGTGGCCGCCCCCCTGGATCCATCAATCGTTACTTCTTCATTCCGGCAGTTGCACCGGCAGCAGTCGTGGCAGGCTTAGCAGCCGGCTTGGGCTTGGCAGCCGGAGCAGCGGTAACCGAAGGCTTCACGTTGCCGTCCGAACCGATGAAGGCCAGAATGTCATTCGAGAAGTCGGTCATCATCGCAGCGATGCGGCGATTGCGAGACTGGAGCCAGTTAAAGGCAAGCACGGCAGGAACCGCAACCAGCAGACCGATGGCGGTCATGATGAGCGCTTCACCAACCGGGCCGGCAACCTTGTCGATCGAGGCCGATCCTTCGATGCCGATGTTGATCAGTGCGCGGTAGATACCGATCACCGTACCGAGCAGACCGATGAACGGTGCGGTTGCACCGACCGATGCGAGGAACGAAAGACCGCCGGAGAGCGATGCGTTGATCGTTTCCTGACTGTGAGCGATGCTGTCTTCGACATAGGCAACTTCGCTGCCCGCGCCGTGCATCTTGGAATGTTGTTCCTGGGCGCGGACCGCGTCTTCGGAAAGCTGGCGCCATGCGCTGTTCTTTTCAAACTTGGTTGTGCCGTCCTTCAGGCTGGCAGAACGCCAGAAAGGCGCTTTGCCCTTCTTGTACTGGCCCATCACCTTGTTCTGTTCGAACAGCTTGGTGAAAAGAATGTAGAATGAGCCGACGCTCATGATGACCATCACGGCGAGGATCGACCAGGCGACCGGGCCGCCTTCTTCCATGGCTTGAATAAAGCCAAACTTGTTTTCGGGCGCTGCTTCCGCCGCGTTTGCAATAAGGTTCATGAGCATTGCGAAAAATCCTTTTTAAAGTGTCCCCATGGTGCCGGCCTGCGTGATGGGCACGAAGGCCGGACCGGAATTCAAATCAGTTCAGACGGCCAAATCAGTTCAAACGGGCAAATCAATTCAAACGGTACGTGATCGTTGTCGAGTAAGACCCCGTGGTTGGGTTCCCGGCGGCATCCAGCGCCGGATCGAACCGGGCGTAACGCTCCATTCCCTTGCAGGCTGCGTCATCAAGGATGGACGAGCCACTGGAGCGAGCAACGCGGCAACCTGACACACGGCCGTTGGAACCAATAGTGACGCTAACCCCCACATTTCCCTCGATTTCCTCACGCAAAGCGCGCGAGGGATAGTTTTCGGAAATGCGTCGTGACCAACGGCTGAGACCACTTGGCGATGCACCCCGAGCCTGTGACGGCGGCGGAGGCGGCGCGGGCGGCGGCGCAGGTGGCGCGGGCGGCGGAATCGTCAACGCCGGCGGTGAGGGCGGAGGGATTGTCGTCGTTGTCCGAATAGGGGGCGGAGCCGGCGAAATATTGATCGGCGGCGCCGGCGCAACCGGAGGCGGAGGCGCGGTTTCGCGTGGCTGCTCTTCCGGTGGCGGTGGTTCCTCTTCGGGGGGCGGGGGTTCGTCCTCAATGTTGACCGTGGTAACCCGCTCGGCAATTTCCTTCACAGCCGAAATGGCCAGTCCGGAAATCAGCAGATACCCGACCAGCACATGGATCAACGCCACGATTATGATGGAAGTAATCCTACTCCCGCTCATCTCTTGGTCAGCGTAAGCCATCCAGTCGCTTTCTCTCCGTTAATTTCGCCAACCCCCAAGGGCTGGCACACTTTCACGCCCGGCTGATGATCAATCTTCATGATCAACCGGGACGCGAATCCCACAAACTTTTTCCTCCCAACCGGATCATCGGAAAGGCCCTGTGAAAGAACCGATTCGCATCCGGAATACCACGCACGCCATTCCTTGCGCACTGCGGCATGGGCTGTTGCCGATAATGTCCCCAGCATCGGCGCGAGCGATTGGAGCTTTAACGGTCAACCCTTGGTCAATCAAACGCTTTATCGGTTCAGGTGCGATTCAACGCACTCGTTCTTAGGTGAAAACCACTGTATGAAAGCGACATAAATCACGGCGGGATTCTTGGACGATGGCGACCATTAACGAATATTTTACGAATGAATTCAGGGCCATGGTTTTGCCTGTAGTGATCGGTGCGGCGGGCATTATGATGGTCGGTCCCGCTTTTGCACAGGGTGTATATCAATCCCCCGTTCCGGCCCTTCTGCAGGGCACTTCGGGCGTCTCCGAGGCCCTTCCGGCCGCTCCAACCTATGTCGATCTGGTCACTTTGGCCGACACGAGCGAGCTTGTGTTGAGGGTAAAGATTCGCCGCCAGACCGCTTTAAAGCCAGAACGCGCACCCGGCCTCGCCCCTGGATTCGCGCGCCTTTACATAGAAGCAGAGACGCTGGCGCTGATCTCCGGCTCTGCCGCGATTGGCGAATCGCTGGTCTATCTGGTGGATGTACCGCTGGATGCGAAGGGCAAGGTGCCCAGGCTGAAAAAGCGCGAAATGCTGCTATTTGCCAATCTGGCGGGACGCGCAGGGGATGGAGGCGCAAGAGGCGCAGCGCAATTGCAACTGACCGCGCGGCAGGCCCAGCTGGACTATACGCCCGAGCTGGAGGCGCGCCTGCGCCCGATCCTGTCTGATCTGGTGGCGGGCGATGTTCCTCCGGTGATTACCGGGATCAACGATGCGCTGGCGGTGCCGGGGACGCTGACGGGCGAATCGGAGACGCAGATATTCCTCGCGACGCAGGACCGTTCGCCCGTTTCGCTGACCGTTCTGCGCCGACCGGGCCAGCGTCCTGTGTGGGGCGTATCATGGGGCGAGATTATCGATTCGGCGGCGCGTGCACCCGCGCGCGAGACACTGCGCTGGTATCGGCTGGCCTGCTCGCTGCCCGATAGCCTGCCCAGCAGCGCCAATCTGGCGCGTGATCCGGCGGCGCGCAGGCTTGCCGTTCAGGACTATGAGATGGTCCTGCGCGAGCTTGGTCCGTGCAACCGGGTGATTACGCAAGCGCCGCCTGTTTGAGGGTTCAGTTTGGGGACCAGTCAGGGCAAACGCGTTCTGCGGCTGATCCTCCACGCTTGACCATCCATGAAGCAAAGCTAAGCGCTGGCGGAACGCATATTTCCAGCCCGTAGAAAGCTTTTTCATGTCCGCTTCCAAACCTGCCGCCAGTTCTGCCGCCAAGGCCGCACCCCAAGCCGCACCCCTGCGCATCGCCATCGCCGGGCTTGGCACGGTGGGCGCTGGCGTCATCCGCTTGCTGGATACGAACCGTGATCTGATCGCGGCGCGCGCCGGGCGGGCGATTGAGGTGACCGCGGTGAGCGCGCGTGACCGGAGCAAGGATCGCGGTGTCGATCACGCGCGTTTTCACTGGGAAGACGACATGACCGCGCTGGCCGCGCGCAATGATGTGGATGTCGTGCTGGAACTGGTCGGCGGATCGGATGGCCCTGCGCTGGCTTTGTCGCGCGCGACGCTGGCTGCGGGCAAAGGTCTGGTGACGGCGAACAAGGCGATGATCGCGCATCACGGCCTTGCTCTTGCGCAACAAGCAGAAGCCGCCGAAGCGCCGCTGAAATTCGAAGCTGCGGTCGCTGGCGGCATTCCCGTGGTGAAGGGCCTGCGCGAAGGGACCAGCGCCAATGCGCTGACCAAGGTTTACGGCATCCTCAACGGCACCTGCAATTACATCCTGTCAGAGATGGAGGCGACCGGCGCCGACTTTGCCGAAACCCTCGCCGAGGCGCAGCGTCTGGGATATGCCGAGGCTGACCCGACCTTTGATATCGAAGGCATTGATGCAGCGCACAAGCTGGCGATCCTTGCCGCCATCGGCTTTGGCGCGAAGGTGGACTTCGCCAATGTCCGCACCACCGGCATAGTCGCAGTGCGCGCAGCGGATATCGCGCAGGCCGATACGCTGGGCTTTGTGATTCGCCTGATTGCCGAAGCCGATATGCAAGGTTCCGGTGAGACCGCCACCCTGCTGCAACGCGTACGCCCCTGCCTTGTGGCGAAGGGGCATCCGCTTGCGTCCGTGGATGGACCGACCAATGCCGTGGTCGCGGAAGGCAATTTTTCCGGCCGCCTGCTGTTCCAGGGCGCAGGCGCGGGCGATGGGCCAACCGCCAGCGCGGTGGTGGCCGATTGCATCGATATCGCCCGCGTGTTTGGCAATGGTGGTCCTATGAGCGGAGAATTGGGTGCGCCGTTCTCCATGCCGGTGGCGCAGCTTGTCCCGTTCGGCCCCGCAGAGCCCGGTGACCGGCTGGAGCGGGCGTATTTGCGCTTTACCGTCAATGATCGCCCCGGCGTTCTGGCGGAGATCACCGCCGCGATGCGCGATGCCGATGTCTCGATCGAGAGCCTGATCCAGCAAGGACGCGGCAATGACGGCGGCGAAGTGCTGGTCGCGATGGTCACGCATGAAGGGCCGGAGCGTAATGTCGCCAAGGCGCTGGAATTGCTCGAAGGATCAGACAGCCTGACCGATGCGCCGCTGGTCCTGCCGCTCTTGTCCGCGTAGATTCTACTCGGGCTCAACCGGCGGCAAACCTCTTGCGATGCGGTCCGCGTCTGATCCCCCGGCAGCCTCGGGCAGTGCCTCGATATCAATGATAAGCGTGGGTTCGGGGGCTGTGCCAGCGGTGATCTTTCCCGTTGTGACCATGAAAACGGACCCCTCCGTCCGATAAATGATGGAACCACCGGCCCCTTCCACATCCGGCGTGCGCGGGCCTTGCGTGCGCTCGGCCTGGCGGCGCTCGCGGTCGGCTTCGTCATAGCCTGAAACCGCGCTGCCATCGTTGATCCGTCGGCAGACTACGATTTGGCCCATAATGCGGGCGGCATCCTGTTCGCGCTCGCATTCCTGCTCTGCCAGAGGATCGCGGGTTTCAGGGGGCGGGCTGAGAATATCGAGCACCAGGCGTCCCTCTTGCGGCTCGGGTGCGTCCTCTTGTGTTGGCGGCTGGTCGGGCGACTCTTGAGCGCACGCGGCGCTGGCGGCGAGTGTCACAGCCGCGGCGATCCCCGCGCCCCGCCAAACTGAGTGCCAGACCCCAGCCAGCCTCATTCAGGCTTTTTCGGGAAAGACGGTGGCGGCAGCCCCAGTTTCTCGCGCCGTTTGCGGATTTCTTCCTCGGACAGCTGCTCATCCTGCCCCAGCGGCGGCAGGCCGCGCGCGATCCGGTCCGCATCCGATCCCGGCGGCGCCTTGGGCAGAGCCCCTACATCGATAATAAGCGCGGGCGGCGGAACGCCACCGATGCCGATTCCATTTCCATGATCGGGAATGCCAAACAGGCCCGGCGCACCCGGCGCGCCTTTGAACGCGGTTTCCTGAGCATAGCGTTTGCGCGCGGCATCGCGTGATCCGCTGAAATAGTTCTCGCCCTTTTCGCCAAGGCGCCGGCACACGATGATCTCTCCGCTGATCTCGCCGGCATCGGCGCGGTCCTCGCATTCCTGCGCCTGCGCCTCGTTCACATCGCCGCGCGGCACGGTGACGGAGAGGTTGATGCTATAGGGCTCTTCTTCCCCCTCGTCCTCGTTCGCGTCCTCGCCCTCGTTCCCTGCGGCAGCGGGCTGCGATGAAGGGGGCGTTGTCTCAGCGGGTGTCGCGGGATTTGTGTCAGACGTCACCGAAGGGTCATCCTGAGCCGCCACAGGCGAGACATTCACCGCAACGCACGCAATGCTACCAAGACACACACGTCGAAACGCAACCCACCGATCAGACGGACGGGCCGGCTCACCCGCAAATCTGCCAACAAAGCGGCTTACAAAGGGGGCACGATTGCTCGACAAGTCTGTCTCCTTGCGACTAAGCGGTTCGGGCGTTCTGGGTGCTTTGACACAAAACAACGCTATGCCCACTAGGGTCTTTGAGGGAATGAATTCGGCATGAACACCACCAACACTACTGACGTTCTCGCTTCAAAGGAACCCAATAGCGAAAATGCCATCGACCGGGTGCTGGTGCTGGAAATGGTGCGAGTGACCGAGGCCGCCGCTGTTGCCGCTGCGCAATTGATCGGGCGCGGCGATGAAAAGGCAGCCGACGCCGCGGCTGTGGAGGCGATGCGGCGCGCGTTTGATGATCTTTACATGGATGGCACCGTCGTCATCGGTGAAGGCGAGCGCGACGAGGCGCCCATGCTCTATATTGGTGAGAAGGTCGGCGGGGCTCCGGGCAGGGGGCCGAAGATCGACATCGCGCTTGATCCGCTTGAAGGCACAACCATCACCGCCAAGGCTGGCCCCAACGCGCTGGCTGTATTGGCGGCGGCGGAAGAGGGCGGGCTGCTCAATGCGCCTGACGTCTATATGGACAAGCTTGCGGTTGGCCCCGGCCTGCCCGCCGATGTGATTGATCTGGCGAAGACCCCGACGCAAAATGTCGAAGCGGTGGCCGCTGCCAAGGGCGTTGCGCCCGCTGACATCAATGTCTGCGTGCTCGACCGCCCGCGCCACGCCGATCTGATCGCGGAGTTGCGCGGGATCGGCTGCGGTGTGTTCCTGATCGGCGATGGCGATGTGGCAGGCGTGATCGCGGTGACCGATCAGGACACGACGATTGATATGTATATGGGACAGGGCGGCGCACCCGAAGGCGTGCTGGCAGCCGCCGCATTGCGCTGTGTCGGCGGACAGTTCAACGGGCGGCTCGTGTTCCGCAACGATGATGAAAAAGCCCGCGCAAAGAAGTGGGGCATCACCGATCTCGACCGTATCTACAAGCTTGAAGACCTCGCCAGCTCAGACTGCATCTTCGCCGCGACCGGCGTGACAGACGGATCGCTGCTGGCGGGCGTGAAGAAGCGCAAGAAGGCCAGCGGCGCAACGATCATGACCACTGAAAGCGTGGTGATGCGGGCGAGCTCGGGCACCGTGCGCTGGATCAAGGGCGCGCATAGGATTGCGCCGCATCGGGGGTGAACGGAGCGCTCAACAGGCACGACGGTCGTCGCACTGCGAAGACAAGGACGTGCGCTGGATCAAAGGCGCACACCGAATTGCGCCCCATCGGGGGTGAGGTGAGGGTGCGAGGGGCGCGGCGGCCCTCGCAAGGTGAAGACAAGGACGTGCGCTGGATCAAGGGCGCACATAGGATCGTGGTCGCCTTGCTGTCTGCTTGCGAGCCGTTTGCGGGCGTTTGTCGCCCGCGCTAGGGCTCTGAGAATGACATTCCGTTCACAACCAAACTATGTGAAAGCAGCGTATGCTTCTGTGTCAGCATCCGCAGTCTTGCTGATTTCGCCCTTCGCATTTGCATCCCTTCCCCTC
>JBARXS010000004.1:0-2498 GCA_049647465.1 Erythrobacter sp. | reverse complement strand
GGCTTTCAAAGCCATAATATTGCGCCGCCCACATCTGGTGCTGGCCGACTTCGGTCGAAATGATCGGTTCAAGGTGATGGGTAAGGGCGTGCAGCCGCTCAATCGCCTTTTGCGGCATGATCATTTCGGGGTGCTTCACCGATTTCTCAGGGTAAGCGAGGCATTCCCGCGCGCGCCATCCGGCGATACGCGCCTTCCATTCACCCAGATCCTGAGGCCTGCGATCACCCCACGCCTCAATCAGCTGGCCCAGGACCGTGGCGCAATCACCGACGATGCCCAAATCAACCGGCACCGTCTTGTTGATTGAGCTGCGGTCGATATCGATATGAATCTTTGTGGAATTGGGCGAAAAGGCATCAAGACGGCCCGTCACACGGTCATCAAAGCGCGCGCCGATGCAGACCATAACGTCAGCCTTGTTCATCGCCATGTTCGCTTCATAGGTGCCGTGCATCCCCAGCATGCCAAGGAAGTCGGGATGCTGACTTGGAAAGCAGCCCAGACCCATCAAAGTCGATGTCACAGGCGAACTGGTGAGATCCTGAAACTTGCGCAGCAGAGTGCTCGCCTCAGGACCGGAATTGATGACGCCGCCTCCGGTGTAGAGGATCGGGCGCTCTGCCGATTCCAGCAGCTCGATCGCTTCGGCGATCTGGTCGGGGGGCGCCACCATCTGCGGAATGTTGCGATGAGGTGCGGCGGGCTTTTTGGCAGAGGACGCATCGGGTTGCGCGTCTGCGATCGCGATCTGCACATCCTTTGGTATGTCGACCACGACAGGACCGGGGCGGCCAGTTGTGGCAAGGCGGAAAGCCTCTTCGATGGTCGCGGCAAGGTCCTTGGGGTCTTTGACCAGATAATTGTGCTTTGTGCAGTGACGCGTGATGCCGATTGTGTCGGCTTCCTGAAATGCGTCGGTGCCGATCAGCGAGGTTGGAACCTGACCGGTAATGACGACCATCGGGATCGAGTCCATGAAGGCATCGGCAATGCCCGTCACCGCGTTGGTTGCGCCCGGACCGCTCGTGACCAGAACGACGCCCGGCTTACCCGTTGCACGGGCATAGCCTTCGGCGGCATGGGCCGCGCCCGCTTCGTGACGCACGAGGATGTGGCGAATGCGATCATTGCCAAACAATTCGTCGTAAATGGGAAGCACGGCGCCGCCGGGGTAGCCGAACACAAATTCGACCCCTTGCTTGACCAATCCCTCGACAAGGATCGCGGCTCCCGAACTGTTCGACACGTTTCATTCTCCACAAACAAAACCGGCCTGATGCGTTGCTGTTCGCATCAGGCCGATCAAGAAATTCGCTGTTGGAATTATCCTAGATCACCCTGCGCCTCTTGCGAGAAGTACGATAATCATAATCCAGAGACCTCATCACTTCCGATTGCCCGCAGGCCATAAACACTTTCAGTCCGTAAACCAAGGATAGTCGGCGAGTGTTTCAAAATTCGTGCAGGCGACCTAGCTATCATAATATAATGCGTCAACCTTCATTTTGATAATAATGATGCGAAATGATCGTCTATGGCGATATTATCAGATTCAGTTTCGGTCGTGATCCTGGGCCAATCGGGATCGGTCTGGCGCCTGAACCATGTGTACTGGCGCTTTGCATAATTGCGCGTGGCCTGGCTTCCCGCCTCCAGCATTTCTTCGCGTGTCGATTGTTTGGTCACAAAACTGGCGATTTCAGGAACGCCGATGGCCCGCATAACGGGCAAATCTGTGCTGAGGTCACGCGCCAGCAGAGCTTCGACCTCCTCCAGCGCGCCGCCCTCGATCATCGCGGCAAAGCGGGCGTTACAGCGCTCATATAGCCATTCGCGCGGCGGCATCAGGATCATGGGAAACAGCGCGATCTCCTCGGCAATGCCGCCTGTCTTGGCCAGTTGCCAGTCACCCAGAGTAACGCCGGTCGAGCGTTTGACCTCCAAAGCGCGCGCAATGCGCTGGCTGTCTGCCGGCTCCAGCTGCGTGGCGCGTTCCGGATCTTCGATCAGCAGGGTCGCATAGGCCGTTTCAACCGGCATGGCGCGCACGACTTCGCGGATTTCTGGCTCAATCTCCGGGATCGGAGCGATCCCTTCCAGCAGCACCTTTATATACATGCCCGTGCCGCCGACCAGAATGGGCACTGCGCCTGCTTCGTGGCACTGGCTGATCTCTTCCCGAGCGACCTCCGCCCAGCGCGCCGCCGAACAGGCGACCGCGCCGTCCCATGCGCCAAACAGGCGGTGCTCGATCCCGCCCATTTCTTCCTCGGTGGGGCGGGCAGAGACTATTGCGAGATCGGCATATACCTGCGCGCTGTCAGCATTGATGATGACTGCCTTGCCGCCGCCCGCTTCTATTTGCTGGGCCAGCCTGACCGCGACTGCGCTCTTGCCGCTGGCGGTTGGCCCTGCGATGAGCGCAACCGGGCGAATTACTGGAGAATCCTTGGTGTCCATTGCGAGGCTAATAGCAGACCCTGCGACGCTGGAAA
>JBARXS010000003.1:0-2265 GCA_049647465.1 Erythrobacter sp. | reverse complement strand
GGGTGGCAGCTGATGAAGCAAGCTGATGCCGTGGCGGCAGGCGCTGCGCCGACGCTTTCTGAAAGCAAGCCGGTGACGGTGCGTTTCTTCCTCGACCGGATCGTCCCCGAAGCGCTGGGCCTGAAAGCGGGCGCGATTGGCGGGGCCGACCTGCTCTATGCCCTGCCCGCTGAAAAGCTGGCTAGCTGAACGACAGTATGAGCGGGCGGCGAGACGTTTTCGAGCGAATTGCCGCCGCGCTTGAACGGATTGCTCCCGATCGGGCTGCAGAGCCTGACTGGCTGGCCGCTCCCGCCTATGTCTGGGACGGCAAGACCGCCACAGCGCTCAGCCATCTCGATGCGCTACCACTGGTAACCCTGCGCGGGATTGAGGCGCAAAAGGCGGCTGTCCGGCAGAACCTCTCACGACTGGCAGAAGGCTCGGCAGCGCACGACATGCTGCTGTGGGGCGCGCGCGGAATGGGGAAATCTGCGCTTGTGCGATCATGCATCGCCGATATTCAGGCGCGCGCACCGGAGGCGATTGCACTGATCCAGATCACTGGCAATGCTCTTGGCTCAGTCCCGTCCCTGCTGTCCCAATTGGCGCAGGTGGATCGGTCCTTCCTGCTGTTCATTGACGATCTTGGCTTTGGCGCGGATGAAAAACAGCAGATGCTGGCGCTTCGCAGCCTGCTGGATGGCGGCGTCACAATGCGGCCAGAGCGTGTGGGGATTGCAGTCACCTCAAACCGCCGCGCCATCATTGCGCGCGATGCGAAGGAACACGAGGCACTGCATGAGCGCGACGAGCGTGATGATGCCCTTGCGCTGGCAGACCGTTTTGGTCTGACGCTGGGCTTTCACCCGTGTGACCGCGCGACCTATCTGGACATCGTGCGCGCCTATACCGACCCGCTCGGGCTGACCTTCACCGAAGAAGAGGCGACAGCTTTTGCCATTTCACGCGGCAACCGTTCCGGGCGCAGTGCGCGGCAATTCGCGGTCGAGCTGGCCGGGGCTGCCGGGCTATCCCTTTAGAGCGCACGCCTCAAGACCTGTTCAGTTGGTCTGCTGACCCTTTTGTGTGCGCAGATAATCCTCTTCAAACGCGGCGCGCGGATCGCGCAATTCGCGCAAGGGCTTCAATCGTCCGGTCTCCAAGCGCTCGATCCCGGCACCCGGCTCTGCATCAGGCGCGACCGCACGCCAGATAATCCCCGCCGTATCATCGGAGACCAGCAAAGACCCGTCACCCGCCCACTCGACCCAGGTCGGCCGACCGCGCGTGGTGCCGTCCTCTTTCAGAAAGCCATCGAGAACAGGGACGGGCTTACCCACCGGGTTGCCGCGTTCATCAAAGGCGACATAGACGACGTCATAGCCCGAAGGCGGCTTGCGATTCCATGATCCGTGGAGCGCGACAAAGGCACCGGCAGCAAAGCCATCGCCCATGCGGTGGCCCTCGGTTGTGAACACCAGTCCCAAAGCTGCAACATGCGGGCCCATCGCGAAAACAGGGTTGCGAGTATACTCCATCATGTAAGCGGGCATCGGAGCCTCGACCCGGCGATCGATGTTGTTTTTGTAGTAAACCCACGGCCAGCCATATTGCGCGCCGACCGGCACATTGGTCAGATAATCGGGCACCAGATCGGAGCCGAGCATATCGCGCTCATTCACGGTGGTCCACAATTCCCCGCTCCACGGGCTGAAATCCAGCCCGTTGGGATTGCGCAGACCCGCTGCGTAAGGGCGATAGGAACCGCTTTCGAGCGTGTATTCCCAGATCATCGCGCGGCCTTCCTCCACCGCCATGCCCTGCTCACCCACATTGCTGACCGAACCCACCGCAATATAAAGCCGGTCACCATCGGGATGAACCTCCATATTGCGCATCCAGTGGCTGCCACCACCGGGCAGGTCCATCAGCTTGCGCGGCTCCGAAGTCACCGCATCCGCGCCCAGCTTATAGTCGAACGCCAGCACAGCATTGTGATTGGCCACATAGAGCACACCATCGTGCCAGCTCATGCCAGACGGGGAATCGAGCCCGTCTGAAAGGATGGTGCGCTTGATCTCCGCAACACCGTCAGCGTCCTCGTCACGCAGCAGCACGATTTCATTGGGCGATGCGCCCGCAGAACCGGCTTCGCGGAAAAGATAGCCTTCGATCCAACCCCGGATGGTTGCCATCACGCCGCCATCCTTGTCGTCGGTCTTGGCTGGCGCGCGGGTCAGCGTCACCAGAACATCGCCATTGGGCAGAGCGTAGAGCACGCGC
>JBARXS010000002.1:0-49717 GCA_049647465.1 Erythrobacter sp. | reverse complement strand
CACCGGTGCGGAAATACTGGTCTTTGGTGAAGGCAGCTTTGGTGGCCTCCTCGTTCTGCCAATAGCCAAGGAAATTGGCGACCGAGCGGATGCAGACCTCTCCCACTTCGCCCTGAGCCAGTTTGTTTCCGTCATCGTCGAGGATCGCCAGATCGACCATCGGTTTGCTGGGTGTGCCGGTTGAACCGGGCTTGGCCATGTAATTCTCGTTAAAGTTGCCACAGCCCACCGCGTTGGTCTCGGTGAGGCCGTATCCCAGCAGCGGGAAACCGCCGGGGAAGGCTTCCTTGATCTTGGTGACGTGTTCGGCGGGGCGCGGCGCACCGCCAGCGGCAAAGCTCTTGCACGCCGACAGGTCATATTTGTCGCGATTGGGGTGGCTCGCCATTTCAAAGCTCATCAGCGGGACGCCGACGAAATAGGTGACCTTTTCCGCTTCCATCAGGCGCAGCGCTTCTTCCGCATCCCATTTCGGCATCAGCACCAGCTTGCGCGCGATGGCGATGCTTTGCAGGAACAGCGGCACATTGCCGGTGACATGGAACAGCGGCACGGCGACCAGCGCACACGGCTGCGCGCTCATATCCTCGCCCTTGCTCTCCATATGCAGCTTGGCCATGGCGCTCTGCGCGACATAGCTCATGACGCCGTGAACGACGCCGCGATGATCGGAATAGGCGCCCTTGGAATTACCGGTGGAGCCCGAAGTGTAAAGGATATTGGCAAGGTCATCGGGGCCAAGCTGGCCCAGCATTGCCATCGCAACCGAGCTTTGCGGATCAGCGGGCACGGCCCAGACATTGGCGAGGTCTTGCGCGGGATCGCCGCCATGATCGAACAGGACGATCTCACCGCAATGCTCGTGTCCCTCAAGCCGCTTGGCCCGGCCCGCATCGGCCAGCACCAGCTTGCATTCGGCCAGATTGATACCGTAGGCGAGCTCTTCACCCGACCAGAAACCGTTAAGCAGCGTCGCACAGCCGCCTGCCATCAGAATGCCCAGCTCTGCGATCATCCAATTGGCTGAATTGCGCGCGGCAATGCCGACGCGGTCGCCTTTCTCAAGGCCGTGGGTCTTTACGAGGCTTTCCGCCACGCAGGTTGCGGCGGCATAGACCTGGCCAAATGTCAGGCGGACATCGCCATCAACGAGGAATTCTGTATCCTTATGCTGATTGCAGAAATGCGCGATAAAGTGCGCCATTGTGGGCGGAGCGGCCGCAAAGGCGGGCATTTCGACACCCCCACGCTCAAACGGCACCGTGGCAAAGGGCTGTCCCTCTGCGGTGATCGCCGTGATCAGTGTATCCAGCGCTTTGTCCAGCTGAGTGGGCATGCGGTACTCTCTCCTCTAATCCCAAATAATCCCATCAAAGCGTCAGCATAGGGGCGCTGCGCTCCGCGTATTTGTCCGGCACATTTGCGGCTTTCGTTTGAGCCCCCCAATCCGAGTGTCATGCACTTGGATCAAGGAGGTTCATGGCGGGACACTTCCCCCGAACCGCTTGGTGTGCCAAAGGCCGAAGGGCAAAAGCCGCCCGGCTGATAATCACTCTTAAGAGGTTCGCATCGTGCTGTCACTACTTGCCACTGCTGCTGGTGATCCGATCTATTGGTCCGACCTGGGCCTGCAACCGGGCATCCCGCTTCCCGGTGGCTTCGTGCTGCGGTTTTACTCGATGGCGTACCTGCTGGGCGTGCTGTTTGCCTATTGGCATTTGTCCCGCATGATAAAGCAGCCCGGCGCGCCAATGGCGCAGCGCCACGCGGATGATCTGTTCTTCTATTGCACGCTGGGTGTAATCCTTGGCGGACGCCTTGGATATGCCGCGTTCTATACTGGCGGAGAGACCGGCATTCCCAGCGCCTTTACCAGCTTCTCGGGCGACGGCTTTGTCACCTGGCAATTGCTGCGCGTGTGGGATGGCGGGATGAGCTTTCACGGCGGATTGCTCGGCGTGCTAGCTGCAATCGGCTGGACTGCATGGCGCGAAAACCTCTCATTTCTGCGCGTGTGCGATTACATCGCGGTGAATGTGCCGATGGGCATGCTGCTGGGCCGGCTTGCCAATTTCAACAATGGCGAGCTGTGGGGCCGTGCCACTGATGTTCCATGGGGGATGATCTTTCCCGGAGCAGGCGAGGTCGCACGCCATCCCAGCCAGCTGTATCAGGCCGGGCTCGAAGGGCTTGCACTGCTGGTGATCCTGTTGCTGCTGTTCTGGAAGACACGGGCGCGCTATCGCCCCGGATTGCTGGTCGGGATTTTTACCCTTGGCATGGGTCTTGCGAGGTTTGTGAACGAATTTTTCCGTGAACCGGACCCGCAACTGGCTGACTTTGCGATGCGAACCGGTCTATCAATGGGGCAATGGCTTACGATACCGTTGATTCTGGCTGGATTGATTGTCACGCTTTACGCCGTGATGAAGAAGCCCGTAGGCGCGGGAGCGCAGACGGCGACAGCGTAGGACAGGGCGGCCTAACCGATAATCTGAGCCGGTATTCCAGCGGCGGGACGCGCGAATGGCGCAGCCGCCTTAAACTGATCGAGCCTGACGGCACCATCATCAATCTTTCCGAAGGCACCGCAGATGATGCGGCGCGCAAGGCTGCCCAAGCTGACCGGCGGGCGAAAGCTCAGGCGAAAGCGCAGGCCGAAGCAAAGGCCAACGCGGAAGCAGAAGAGAAGAAGCGCGCCGAAGCTGAGGCGGCGGCGAAAGCGAAGGCAGAGGCGAAAGCCAAGGCAGAGGCCGAAGCGCAGGCCAAAGCGGAGGCCGAGGCCAAAAGGCGCGCCGAGGCAGAAGAGCGGGAACGCAAGGCCGCCGTAGCCAAAGCTGCCGAAGAAGCCCGCAAAAAGGCCGAGGCCCGTGCGAAAGCCGAAGCCGAGGCGCGCGCCCGCGAGGAAGAGGAAGCCCGCGCCGCCGAAGAAGCGCGCCTGAAAGCCGCCGAAGAGGCAAAGGCCAAGGCGCGAGCCAAGGAAAAGGCGAAAGCAGAGGCCGAAGCCAAGGCAGCTGCGGAAGCGAAAGCCAAGGCAGAGGCCGAAGCAGCGCGTCGCAAAGCGGAAGCCGAGGCCAAGGCGGCAGCGGAGGAAAAGGCCAGAGCGGAGGCGGAGGAGAAGGCCAAGGCAGAGGCGGAAGAGAAGAAACGCAAGGAAGCCGAAGCCAAGGCGGCGGCAGAAGCCAAAGCCAAAGCCGAGGCAGAAGCGCTCGCGAAAAAACAGGCTGAGGAAAAGAAGGCCGCAGAAGCGGCAGCAAAGGCCGCCGCCGCTGCTGCTGAAGCCGCCGCCGCCAAAGCTGAAGCTGAAGCCAAGGCAAAGAGAGAGGCCGAGGCCGCTGCTGAAGCAGAAGCCGCAGCAGCCAAAGCCAAGCGAGCCGCCGACGCCAAGGCGAAACGCAGCGCCGCCGCCAAAGCCAGAGAAAAAGCCAAGGCAGCCAAAGAGGCGGAGGAGCAAGCCCTCGCCGAGCGCAAGGCCCAGGAAGCAGAAAAGGCACGGGAAGAGGCCAAAGCAAAGGAAGCGGCAGCGGCCAAGGCCAAGGAGCAGGCTGAGGCCGAGCGCAAGGCCGAAGAGGAAGCGAAAGCCGCCGCCAAGAAGGCCGAGCCTGAAAAACCCAAAGCCGCCAGCAAGAAAGCCAAGCAAAAAGGCAAGGAGGCTGCCCCAGAACCGGCCCCAGAACCGGCCCCAGCACCGGCCCCAGAACCGGCCCCCACACCGGACCAGTCCGCCAAGGGTCCGGCCGACCTTACCGCCAGCTATCGCCGCCTCATCGCCTCCACCGGCCCGATCAGCCTCGCCCAATATATGGGCGAGAGCAATGCGCGCTATTACGCCAGCCGCGATCCCCTGGGCGATGAAGGCGATTTCATCACCGCGCCAGAAGTCAGCCAGATGTTCGGCGAACTGATCGGGCTCTGGTTTGCCGATCTCTGGGTCAAGATGGGCTCGTCAGACCGCATCCATTATGTCGAGCTGGGTCCGGGCAGGGGCACCCTTTCGATCGACGCGATGCGCTCGGCAGGCCGGTATGGATTTGAGCCGCAAATGCACTTTGTCGAAGGCTCGCCCGCTTTGCGCAAGATCCAGAAAGAGGCCTTTCCCGATGTCATCCATCACGATGACATGTCGACATTGCCCGAGGATCGTCCGCTGCTGATCATCGCGAACGAGTTCTTCGATGCGCTTCCGATCCATCAGCTCGTGCGGTCTGCGACCGGGTGGCATGAGCGCATGATCGGGCTGGAAAGCGACCGGCTTGCCTTCGTTGCGGGCGATCAGCCGATGGACTCCATCGTCCCGCCCAGTTGGAAGAATGCAGCGCAGGGGACGATGATCGAAACCAGCCCCGCCGCCGCTGCGCTGATGGGAGAGATTGCGACCCGGTTGAAGGATCAGGGCGGGGCCGCTCTCATCATCGACTATGGCCCGTTTGAGGCGCGTTCTGGCTCCACTCTGCAAGCGCTCAAGAAGCACAAACATGTCGATCCGCTCTCGCATCCCGGCGATGCGGATATCACCGCCCATGTCGATTTCGAGCTGCTTGGGCAGGTCGCGGAGAAGCACGGTGCCGAGGTGATGGGGCTGGAAATGCAGGGCGAATGGCTGCGCCAGATGGGCATCGAAGCCCGGCACGAAGCGCTCAAGCGCAAGGATCCGAAACAATCCGAGATTTTTGACCGGCAGTTCCATCGCCTGACAGCCGATGACCAGATGGGCACTTTGTTCAAGGTGATGGGCGTGTGCGGGCGGCGCTGGCCCATCGGGTTCGGGTTTGGGGATGACGGGTTTGACCTCACCGGTTGAGCGCCGGTGTAACCTCAGCGTGAATTTTGCCGAACCCGGGACGTGACGCGATCCGTTTCACGTTTCACCCGCTAAGGAGAGACATTCGTGCCTGCCCCTCAAACCTATTCCGGTGTCGCCCTGGCGGCCCTAGCCCTTGCTGCTGCTCCTTCGACCGCCAGCGCAGCTGATTCCATCGCGGGCCGCTGGATAACGCAGGACAAGGACGCGGTCGTTTCCATTGGCAAATGCGGGGCGACAACATGCGGGCGGATCGCGCAATTTCTGGTCCCGCCGCCCGATGGCCCGGATCAGCGCGACATCTACAATCCTGACCCCAAGAAAAAGCAGCGCAAATTGAAGGGCCTGCCCGTGCTCTATGACTTTGCCGAGGAAGCGGACCTGTGGCGCGGGCGAATCTACGATCCCAAGACCGGCAAGAGTTACCGTTCTGTCCTGCGGCGCAAGAGCGCGAATGTGCTTGAGGTGAAAGGCTGCATCAGCTTTTTCTGCCAGACGCAAATCTGGCGCAGAGCCAGATAAAAGGGGGCAAAGCGAGCCCTCTAGAGCCCGATTTTTGCCGCCATGTCCTGCGCCGCGCGCTCGGGCGAGACTTTGCCCTCATCCTCTCGGTCGACTGCGTAGTTGGCCTCGCGCATGGCTTCGACACTGATCGCGCCGACCAACGGTTGCAGTGCAGCGATCACATCCTTGTTGCCGCCGATGCGCGGGCTCAGCATCATCATCGCGTCATAGGATGGCAGCGCGCCCAGCGGGTCTTCGAGCAGGAAGTAGGTATCCGCTGACAGTCTGCCATCGCTGCTATAGGCGCTGATCGCGTCCGCCTCCCCCGCTTTCAAAGCGTTGAACATGAAGGTGGGCGAGAAATTGCGAATCTCGTCAAATTCCAGGCCATAGGCGTCGCTAACGGCATACCATTCGGGTCGTTCAAAGAATTCGGGGTCACCGCCAACCGTCAGCCGCGAGGCGACCGGCTTGAGGTCGTGCAGAGTGGTGATGCCACCCAGTTCCTCGGCGCGGTCGCGGCGCATGGCAAAGGCATAGGCGTTCTCGAACCCGAGCCGCCCCAGCACCCGCGTGCCGGTGTTCTCAAGTTCCCATGCGACGATGGTTTCAAACATCTCTTCGCGTGGGGGAATGTCGGTCCGGCGCAATTCGTTGACCCACACTGTGCCTGTGTAATCGACCGAGATATCGACGCTGGAATTCGCCACCGCGCCATGCAGGACGGCGGAGCCTAGCCCCGTGCGGTATTCAACTTCAAAGCCCGCTTTTTCCAGCTGCATCCCGATCAGCTGGGACAGGATATAGCTTTCGGAAAACTGCTTTGACCCGATGACGATGGGGCCGGGATCGCCGTCTGCGCGCTCTTCGCCAAACAGCGCATCGCCATACTGGAACGTCACCGCCGCGAGGATCCCGATCGCCACCGCGCCAAAGCCTGCGCCATATTGCCAGCGGCGGCGCTGCGCGAGGCCGCGCTCGATCACGCCCAGCAGCATATCAACCGCCAGCGCGAGCCCGGCGCTCGCAAAGCATCCGGCAAGCACCAGATTCCAGTTCTGCGTTTGCAGGCCGGCAAAGATCGGATCGCCCAGACTGGGCTGGCCAATCGTGGTGGAGAGGGTCGCGGCGCCAATGGTCCACACGCTGGCGGTGCGGATACCGGCCATGACGAAGGGCGCGGACAAAGGCGCTTCGACTAGGGTCAGTTTCTGCCACTTTGTCATGCCGACGCCATCGGCGGCTTCGAGTACGCCGGGATCAAGATTGGCCTGCGCTGTCACCGCATTGCGCAGGATCGGCAGCAGGGCATAGAGCGCCAGCGCCAGCAGCGCGGGCAGGAAGCCGAGCGTTGGCAAATCCTCTCCGAAGACCGCGCGCAGGGACAGCAGGATCGGGAAGAACAATGCCAGCAATGCGAGCGCCGGAATGGTCTGGACAAGACTTGCAAAGCCCAGCGCGACGCGTGCGACATTTTGCGAGCGGCTGGCCCAGACGGCGAGCGGCAGAGCGACAACAATGCCCAGTCCGATTGCGCTGGCGGAGAGGACCACATGCGCGGTCAGCTTGTCCCCGAGGCCAAACAGCGTCTCCCAAAAACCGTTCATGAGGCGCGGCCCTCGCGCGCGGCTTTTTCTCTGGCCTTTTCAGCCGCCTTGGCTGCGATGCTTTCCTCCATCGCCGCGAGCTTTTCCGCCTGATCGCGCGGCACCGCGACAAGGCTTTGTGCGATGTCTCCACCTGCGCCGCCAAGCAGCCCGCGCGGTGTTTCATCCGCGACCAGTTCGCCTGCATCCATTACGAGGACACGGTCTGCCAAGAGCAGCGCCTCGGCCATGTCATGTGTGACCATCACCGTGGTGAGGGCCAGTTCTTCATGCAATTCGCGCACCCTTTCGCCCAGCGCATCGCGCGTGATGGGGTCGAGCGCGCCGAACGGTTCGTCCATCAGCAAAAGCTGCGGATCGCCCGCCAGCGCGCGCGCCACGCCGACCCGCTGACGCTGGCCGCCCGAAAGCTCATCCGGCATCCGGCTGGACATGTCGGGCTCCAGCTCCACCAGCGAAAGCAGCTCTGCGATGCGGGCTGGGGATAGCTGTTCGCCTGCCAGACGCGGGCCAATCGCGATATTCTCTCCAACGCGGAAATGCGGGAACAGGCCGATCCCCTGAAACACATATCCCACGCGGCGGCGCAATTGCGCCTGTTTGAGAGTGGTGACGTCCTCCCCGTCAAACAGCACGCGGCCAGCCGATGGTTCGACCAGAGTGTTGACCATCTTGAGCAGCGTGGACTTACCAGAGCCCGATGCCCCGACCAGAACCACGAAAGACCCTTTGGCAATCGAGCAGGTGACACCGCCCACCGCGATCACCTCACCGTTTGCGCTCCCCGGCGTGCCATACCGCCGCTCGGCTGCGTCAAAATGCAGCAGAGTGTTGGAATTCTGTTCAAGTTCCCCCGTAGCGATCGGTTCAGCCCCCACTATCGCTTGCCACATCTTCGGGGCCATCGCCTGAGCCATGACTTGTGTCGTCCGCATCCAGAATGGCAGGCATTGTGTAGGTGACGCGTTTTACAATAATTGCGCGGCCATCGCTGGCGGTCATGCGAACTGAGCCGCTCTTATCAGGCGCGCCGTGTTCCCAGCATGCACGGTTCCCCGCATCCGGTTCAAAACAGATTCGCCCTTCGGCGTTCTGCTCCCACGTACCGGCAAAGGCGACCGCACCGGCTCTGAGGTCACGATAGCGTCCATCGCGGTCAAGATAGGTTGTGAACACCGCGCCATCCCGGCTGACAGAGAGCCACGCGGTTTCGGCCATGGCCAAGCGTTCTGGCGGGGCTGCGCTTTCATCGCTGCCTTCATCGGACGAGGCAGCGGCGTCCGACGAATCAGAGCCGCCCTCGGGCGCGCAGGCCGCAAGGCTCAGCGCGCCAAGTGCAGCAAGACCAAACCGGGGCAAGATGGTGGTACGAAGGAACAACAAAAGCATTGTGAGCCAAAGCCTAGAGCGCCAATCGCGCCGCGCCAACCCGTTAAGGCGGATTCGGGCCGCTTTACGCGGTGCTTTACCGGATTCTGGCGGCCTAACTCTCAAGCCGCGCCAGCGAGATGGTGATCTGGGTCCAAAGGCCCTCTGGACGCCACTCCATCGCCATTTCCCCGCCAAGCTGATGGTTGATTGCCATTGTCATCAGACGCGATCCAAAGCCCTCATCCCTGGGCGGCTCGATGCGCGGACCACCGGTTTCCTGCCAGATGATCGTCGCATTTTCGCTGTCCCGCTCAACCGTGATGTCAACGCATCCCGAGGCGCTGCTGAGCGCGCCATACTTGGCGGAATTGGTCGCGAGTTCGTGGAACACCAGCGCCAGCGGCGTTGCCGCGCGCGCGCCGAACTGCACATCATCGCCCGATATGCTGACCGCCCTGGAATCCGGGCTGGAACCCGGAATGCCATACGGCGCCATCAGCACTTCCAGCAGGCCCTTCAGATCCTCCGCCTTGATCTGGTCAATCTGGAGCGCAAATTCCTGCGCCCGCGACAAGGCGCGGATGTTCTCCGAGAGCAGCTCTGCAAAAGCCTTTGTCGTCGGATCCGCGCGACTGTGCAGCGAGACAAGGCCGATGATCACAGAGAAGATATTCTTGATCCGGTGCGCCAGTTCCCCTGCAACCAGCTCGCGCTCCTTTGAGATGCGGTAGGAATCGTCAATGTCGGTCAGCGTGCCAAACCAGCGCGAGGTCTCCGGATTATCGGTGGAAGGGACAGCGCGGCTCAACACCCAGCGATAGCTGCCATCGGCCTGCCGCATGCGCCACTGATCCTCAAACGATACCGCCTGTTGCACTGCGGCGATGAATTTCGCCCGGCTATCCTCGTAATCGTCGGGATGGATGACTGCCCGCCAATCCTCGACATGGCGGGGAGCGGGAATGCCGGTCACTTTCTTCCAGCGCGCATTGACGTAATCGAATTGCGCACCCGGTCCAGCGGACCATGCAATATCTGGCACGGAATCGATCATGAATCGCAATCGCTCCGCGCTAGAGCGCAATTCCTGTGTCGCCCGATAGGCCTGACGATGGGCCAGCAAACGGCGCTTTACCGCATCTGCCAGAACCAGCAGTCCTTCGCGCTGCAATTCGGTCAGCCCGCCGGGGCGCGGGACACGATCAATGACGCACAACGAGCCAAGTGGCGCGCCTTCCGCGCTGATCAGCGGGGCACCCGCATAAAAGCGCAGATGCGCCTCACCGGTGACCAATGCAAATTCGGCATAGCGAGGATCCTGCGAGGCATCCGGCACCTCAAGCAACTCGCCAGAAAGCATTGCGTGCGCGCAGATGCTCGTGGAGCGCGGCGTTTCATTGATGCTGAGGCCCTCACTGGCGAGGAAAAGCTGGCGCTCCGCCTCAACCAGGCTGATGGCGGATTGCGGTGTCTCGCACAATTGCGCTGCAAACCGGGCAATCTTAGCGAGTTCAGCATCGCCATCCAGGTCTGAAACCGAATAGCTTGCCAGAGTGGTGAGGCGCTCTTTCTCATCGCGCATTCCCGGTGCGGGATCGGTGCCGGTTGGCCAGGGGGTTGGTTCTGAATAGTTCACGGATGAGCTCTTTTCCGGGCCATACAGGATCGTTTCGCCCCGTCAAAACGGATCGGTTCATTATGTGCCCCCGTTCTGTGGTAGCTCTGGCCCTGCTCTGGCCCCGTTCTGGCCACGCCCTGCCTGTGTCCCTGCCAGCATCGTTCCCGCGTTCACTGGCGTTGGCCTTTGGCAGCAACATTGCTAAGACGCGCAACATATTAATGCAGCGCCAGCGCACCCGCGATACAGGCACAGGCACTGGCGCGTTTCAACGGGATAAGAGAGACTTATGCGAGCCACCCCTGACTTCGATTTTCAGCTTGGTGAAGCAGGCGAGATGATCCGCGAGACCACGGCGCGCTTCGCCGATGAGCAGATCATGCCGCTGGCCGAGCGAACCGACCGCGAAGACCGCTTCCCGCGCGAGCTGTGGCAGCCGATGGGCGAGCTGGGCCTGCACGGCATCACCGTCGAAGAGGAGTGGGGCGGGCTGGGGCTCGGTTATCTCGAACATGTGATCGCGGTTGAGGAAGTCAGCCGCGCCAGCGCCAGCATCGGCCTTTCCTACGGCGCGCATTCCAATCTGTGCCTCAACCAGATTCGCCGCTGGGGCAATGACGATCAGAAGGCGAAATACCTCCCCGGCCTGATCTCCGGCGAGCATGTCGGCAGCCTGGCGATGAGCGAAGTCAGCGCCGGGTCCGACGTGGTCTCGATGAAGCTGAAGGCCGACGCTGTTCAGGGCGGATACGTGCTCAACGGCACCAAGTTCTGGATCACCAATGCGCCCGAGGCGGATACGCTGGTCGTCTACGCCAAGACCGATGGCAGCGCCGGATCGCGCGGCATCACCGCCTTCCTGATCGAAAAGGGCGATGAAGGGTTCTCCATCGGCCAGAAGATCGAAAAGGTCGGCATGAAGGGCTCGCCCACGGCAGAGCTGGTGTTTGACGATTGCCACATTCCCGAAGACCGCATCATGGGGCCGCTGAACGGCGGGGTCGGGGTGCTGATGAGCGGGCTGGATTACGAGCGCGTCGTTCTCGCCGGATTGCAGCTGGGGATCATGCAGGCGTGCTTGGACACGGTCATCCCGTATCTGCGTGAGCGCAAGCAATTCGGCAAACCCATCGGGTCTTTCCAGATCATGCAGGCCAAGGTTGCGGACATGTATGTCGCCCTGCAATCTGCACGCGCCTACACCTATGCTGTGGCGAAGGCCTGCGATGCGGGCCAGACGACGCGCTTCGATGCGGCGGGGGTGATCCTGCTGGCGTCGGAAAATGCGTTCCGGGTGGCCGCCGAAAGCGTTCAGGCACTGGGCGGCGCGGGCTACACGCTCGACTGGCCGGTGGAGCGGTATATGCGCGACGCCAAATTGCTGGATATCGGCGCGGGCACGAATGAGATCAGACGGATGCTGATCGGGCGCGAATTGATCGGGGCTGCGGGGTGATGCGCCCGTTTTAACTTGAAAATAACTCGTAGTTATATATTTAGGTTGTCATATCACCCTCGGCGCTTCGGTGCCGAGGCGCACGGCGGCCCTAGTGGCCGCCGTTGCTTTTTGAGGGGGTTGAATGCGGACTCGGGTTTATATTGACGGGTATAACCTCTTCTATTCGTGTCTAAAGCGCTCCCCATATAAATGGCTGAATGTAAAGCAATTAGCTGTCGAACAGCTACCCAAAAACCAGATTGATCGCGTTAGGTATTTCACTGCCCGAGTAGGCGCGCGGCCCCATGATCCGAAACAACCTCAACGGCAAGAAACATACTTTCGTGCACTCAGCACTGATCCCCAAATAGACATTCATTTTGGGCATTTTTTGACCCACGAAGTGAGTATGCCCGACGCAGCAGCGTGGAATGCAGGGAATTATCAAGCTCACAGGGTTATAAAGACCGAAGAAAAGGGTTCCGACGTCAACCTTGCGACACATCTGTTGATGGACGCTTTCGATGGCCTGTTTGATATCGCCGTGGTCATCAGCAATGATAGCGATTTAGCCGAGCCTATACGCATGGTCCGCCAACGCTTCGGCAAAGCGGTAGGGCTTCTAGGCCACAGGTCGGTGCGTGTAAGTGGCAAACTCCGGCCTTTGGCGAGCTTTATTCGTTCATTTCCAACGAGCGCTCTGGAGCGTGCACAGTTTCCAGTTCAAATGACAGATGCGAACGGGACATTCTCTAAGCCACCAACTTGGTAAATGATATGACAGCCCCCACACTTACAACAAAGCTCGACCGCGAGAGCCCTGAGGCGAAGGCGCGCTTTGCTCACAACAAGGCGCTGGCTGAAGACTTGCGCGCCACCGTGGCCGAGGCCGCGCTCGGCGGTAACGAACGCTCTCGCGAGCGGCATGTGGCGCGTGGCAAATTGCTTCCGCGCGAGCGAGTGGAGCGGTTGCTAGATCCCGGTTCGCCCTTCCTCGAAATCGGCCAGCTTGCGGCCAACGGCATGTATGAAGGTGACATCAACGCCGCCTCCATCATCTGCGGCATCGGGCGCGTGTCGGGGCGACAGGTGATGATTGTGTGCAACGATGCCACCGTGAAGGGCGGCACCTATTACCCGATGACGGTCAAGAAGCACCTGCGCGCGCAGGAAATTGCGATGGAGAACCGTCTGCCGTGTATCTATCTGGTCGACAGCGGGGGCGCGAACCTGCCGCATCAGGCCGAAGTGTTTCCGGATCGCGATCACTTTGGCCGCATCTTCTTCAATCAGGCGAATATGTCCGCGCTTGGCATTCCGCAGATTGCCTGCGTGATGGGCAGCTGCACCGCGGGCGGGGCATACGTTCCGGCCATGTCGGACGAAACGGTGATCGTCCGCAATCAGGGCACGATCTTCCTGGCAGGGCCGCCTCTCGTGAAGGCCGCGACCGGCGAAGAAATCACTGCCGAGGATCTGGGCGGGGGCGATCTGCATGCCAAGAAATCGGGTGTGGTCGATCATCTAGCCGAGAACGATGAACACGCGCTCACCATCGTGCGCGATATTGTCTCGCACCTTGGAGAGAACACCGAAGCAGCGGGCAACATCGCGCTTAAAGACCCGCGCCCGCCCAAATACGACGCCGATGATCTCTATGCGATCATCCCCGACGATGTGCGCGCGCCCTATGACGTGAAAGAGGTGATCGCGCGGCTGGTCGATGGCAGCGAGTTCCATGAGTTCAAACAGCATTATGGCTCCACATTGGTCTGCGGCTTTGCGCATATCTGGGGGATGCCGGTCGCGATCCTTGCCAATAATGGCGTGCTGTTTTCCGAGAGCGCGCAGAAAGGCGCGCATTTCATCGAGCTTGCGTGCCAGCGCCGCATCCCGCTGCTGTTCCTACAGAATATCAGCGGCTTTATGGTCGGCGGCAAATATGAGGCGGAGGGCATCGCCAAGCACGGCGCAAAGCTCGTGACCGCCGTCGCCACAGCTACTGTGCCCAAGATCACTGTGGTGATCGGCGGCAGCTTTGGCGCGGGCAATTACGGCATGGCGGGCCGCGCCTATTCGCCGCGTTTCCTGTTCACCTGGCCCAACGCCCGCATTTCCGTGATGGGCGGCGAACAGGCCGCCAGCGTGCTTGCCACCGTCCACCGCGATGCGGACACATGGACCGACGAAGAGGCCGAGGCGTTCAAGGCCCCGATCCGCCAGAAATACGAGGACGAGGGCAACCCCTACTACGCCACCGCGCGGCTATGGGATGACGGAGTGATCGACCCCGTGCAAACCCGCGACGTGCTGGGTCTGGCCTTTGCCGCCACGCTGGAGGCGCCTATTGCAGAGCGGCCAGCGTTTGGTGTGTTCAGGATGTAATCGGCACGGTTAGCCGAAAAGTAACTGTTGTCTCATTGACAATGTGATCCGACATCTAAAACAAGAATTTGGGCGGGATTACATGAGGAGTAGTTATGATTAAGATGACTATGCTGAGCACCGCGTTGCTCCTTTCTGTTCTGTCTCCATCTGGCGCAGTCGCCGAGGCGCCAGCAATCAAGGCGCACAACGCTGAAACTGAACGAAGCAGTGCCCCTCGGAAATGTGAGACACGCAGGTGTTGCCGCTGGGTGTACGGTAGCAATGGCTGGGAAAGAAAGTGCAACTAGGGCAGGACCTAGTAAGGGTTGAAAGCAGGATCTCGTAAGACTGCCAGATCTGCCCGGCAAGACTAGCATAGATGCATTCGGGCGCGGCTGTTAGGCGAATCTGAAGATTCGGCCCAGCTTACGTGTCTGAATGCACGTTAGCAGCCTCGGCGTGTTGGGAGTGTGCCCGAGAAATTGGCTTTTGCTCATCGAATTCAGCGCTATAGTCTGGCGCTGGGGAACAACGGGGATCACAATTCGATGGCTTTTGACCGCAATTACGATGCGCTGATCGCGCATGCCGCCAATGTCGCGCAGTACGAAGGCGGCTATCTCGACAGCGAAGGGCAGAAAGAGGCCACCCAGGCCCGCACTGCCTATGCCGCGGAGCGCAACAAGACCGCGTACGATATTCTGGCCGAGAAGCCCGATCTGGAACTCGTCTATGATCGCATTCGCGGTGACCTCGCCTCGATCGCGGAGGAGAATGAGGCGATTGAGGGTCTCTGCACCTTTGTGGCGGAAGACCTTATTGAAAAACTGGAAGAGGAATCGGCCAAAAGCGGAACTCTGCGCATGGTGAAACGCTATGCCGGGCCCGCGATCCTCGGCGCATTGGGCATCGCCTACGCCGCGATATTCTTCATCAATGATCTGACCGTCGATGAGCCGTTCGAAAGCAAGGGAGGCCTTGTCCAGCACGCGGCAGCCTATGAAAAATTCCGGACCCATGACGACTGGATGAGCACCCGGGCGCGCCGGGGCGGCGCGATCAAGGGACTGTTGCTGTGGCCATGGGAACCTGACGATGAAGAAATGCAGGCTGCCGAGGTCTTCGCAGGAAACAGTCTGAGCCTGCTTGCAACGCTGACTGAAAACGGGGGCACCTGTTCGACCCAGGGATTGCTTTCCAACGGGGAGTTTCTGAGCGAGCAACAGATGGGCTTTGTCGATGATGTTGCGGAATTTGTGCTTGATGAAGGAACCGAGTGGCAGGATCCTCCCGTCATGACGCCGGCCGCCTACATGCTGGGCCGATTTGGATGTGCGGAACTTCCGGAAGCCGCGCCTGCGGGCGCTGTCCCGGGCGCCGCGCAATAGGCCGGGCTGTTTCTGGGCTGTTTCTGGGCCCCCTGGGGGGACGCCTGCGCTAAGCCGCTTGAAACCCCCACCGTTTTCGTTGCGTATCTAAAGCGTTGACGCGTTGGCATTGGCTGCGCAGCTTGACGCTCCGCAGTGCCTAACGCAGTCTACGCTTTGCAGGAGAATTCCCCGATGGCGTCCAACGCCGCAAAATCCGGTTCGGCAGCAGACAGACCCAGCCTCGAAGCGTTCGAAGGCCGGATCGTCCGCCATGCCTTCTGGGCCGCGTGGACTGGCGGGCACATCGTTATTGCGCTCGGATATTTCTGGCTGTTCGTGGCGCGCAGTGCGTCTTCTGTTGACGGTGCCCTGTCCAGTGCGATCATCAACACCGGATCAAGCTGGTTTACGGGGCTTGTCTTTGCCACCCTGCTCAAGCGCGTCGTTTTGCCTCAGCGCGTGATCGTGCAGGCTGCTGCGCATATCGCGCTTGCGCCGGTGTTCTCGTTCGGCTGGTATATCTTCGACATCTCGATCCTCGGCTGGCGCGATGGCTCGCTGTTGACAGGTGCGCTGATAGAACCGTTTCAGGGACCGGCATTTCTGTGGCAGTATTTTCAGGGATTTGCCGTCTACGGCGCGCTCGCCGCGCTGGTCTATGCCACCACGATCAGGCGCGCAGAAACCGCACCGGTTTCGCAGCCTCAGCCCGCCCAGGCGACGACCGCAAGCAGCCTGCTGGTGCGCGATGGCGATGAATTGGTCACGCTGTCATTTGGCGACATCCTTCTGATCAATTCCGCCGACGATTATGTCGAGGTTGATATCGGCACGCGTGTGCTGATGGTGCGCAAGACGATGCGTCAGATGGAGCAAGAGTTGCCAGCCTCCTTCGTCCGTGTGCATCGCGGGGCAATCGTCAATCTTGATCGTATCGTCCGCGCAGAGCCGGGTGGCGGCGGACGCATGGTGCTGCATCTGGAAGAGGGGCGCAGCGTCACCGCAAGCAAGGCCGGGGCCAAGACGCTGCGCGACCGCACGCTCTGATCGCCTGTTCGTTCGCCGCGAATAATGCCCGTTCGCCGCAAAATGGCGCTCGGCGATTCAATCGCGCTACAACCGTGGCATGATCAAACACACCTCTCGCTCCATCGTGATGGCCGCTGCCCTGGCAACGCTCTCTTCATGCCCTCCCGCCTTGGCTCAGGAAGCCCCCACCTGCCGTTTCACACTGGAAGGCGCGAATGTCTTCACCGGCGAAGGGTTTGAGAAGCGTGACGTTTCCGTCGATGGAGCGCGCTTTGTGGCCGAACATCCCGGCGGCGCGCCGACGATCCCGGCAAGCTGGGTGTATCTCCTGCCGCCAGTGGTAGACGTTCACACGCATACGCTGGATCAGGTGTCGGAGCCCGGCAGCAGCGTCCACAAGGATTTCCTCGATCGCGGCATCTATTACGCGCTGAACCCGAACAATATCCTGCTTGAGGAAGGCGCATTGCCGCTTGCTTCGGATCAGGTCGAGGTCACCTGGACAGGCGGAGGCATCACCGGACCGGGCGGCCATCCGCGCCCGCTTTATGAAGGGCTGGTGCGCGCCCGCATCTATCGCGACATCACGATCGAAGAATTGCCGGGCCGCGCCTATCACGAAGCGGCCACGCCCGAAGAGGCGCGCGAAGCTGTGCGGCGCGTCGCCGCGACCGGGGTCAGCGCGGTGAAGATGATGCTTTACGATCATACATCGCCGGATACCAAGTCGCTCGACGAAGCGCGTTTTCGTGCGGCTGTCGATGAAGCCAAGAAGCTGGGCCTGAGGGCAATGATCCACGTTGAATATGCGCATGATGCGCGGCTTGCCTTTGAGCTTGGAGTGGCCGCCATTATGCACATGCCCGGTCATGCGGGCGCTCGCCGGGGTCTGGAAGAGAAATACCGCCTTACCCCTGAAGACGCCGCCCTGGCTGCAAAGAACAATGTGGCCGTCGTCCCAACACTTGCGATTGCTTTCAACAGCGCATCGGGCGAGTCGCTGCGTGAGGCGCAGGAATTGCAGGCGTATAACCTGAACCTGCTGCGTGATGCCGGCGTGACCATCGGCGCTGGGTCGGATCGTTATAGCGCCGATGCGCTCGATGAGCTGGACCTGATGCGCGTCTCCGGGATCTTCGAAGGGGCGGAATTGCTGCGGATCGCGACTGAGAATGGCATTCGCATTGCATTCGGGGAAGATCGCAAGGCAGGCCGTATCGAGCCGGGATACGAAGCCTCCTTTATCGCGCTGTTCTCTGATCCGACCCGCGACTGGTACACGTTGCGCAACCCGATCGCGGGAATTCGCGCGGGCGTCCCGATCGAAACGGGCCGCATCCTTGCTGAAGCTTGCCCCGCTGACTGATCCCGACCGGGCGAGGGTCGGGATCGGCGGGTCGCACTCCAGTGCCCGCCAGCGGTGCAACCCTCGTCCACCCCCTTGCGTAACTCTCCTTGAACACGCAGAAGATGCGCCGGGGAGAGGCAAATCACTTGAAACACAATGAAACCCGTAAAGTCGGCCTGTTGTCGCGGATCGTGAACCGGATCATCGTGCTGATCTACCGCCTCAAAGGGTGGAAAGTCGTCGAGAGATTTCCCGAGGGCGTGAAGAAATGCGTGATCGCGGGCGCGCCGCATACATCGAACTGGGATTTCGTGTTTTTCGCAGGGGCAACTCACTATGAAAAAGTGCAGCCCAATTTCATGGGAAAGCACACGCTGTTTCAGGGGTTCATGCGCAACTTCATGCTCGATATGGGCGGGATCGGAGTGGACCGGACTAAAAAGGCGAATACGGTCGAACAGCTCAGGGCCGAATATGACAGCCGTGAGGAGCTGAATCTGGTGATTGCATGCGAAGGCACGCGCAAATCGGACGGCAAATGGAAGTCCGGCTTCTATAACATTGCCCGCGCCGCCGGCGTGCCGATTGTGTGCGCCTATGCCGACAATGAGAAGATGACGATCGGCTTTAGCCAACCGATGATGCCAACCGGCAATTATGGCGAAGACCTGCTCAAGATCGCGCAGTGGTTTCGTGAGAAAATCCCCGATCTGGAGCGCTACAAGGTGCTCGAAGCGCAGGCGCGCGCCATCATTGCGGGCAAGAACGACATCTGATCGGTTGGCGTTCTGATACTGGCCCATTTGCGGCGGAGCGTGCTGCGCTGCACAATTTTTCGGCGAAAGTCCTTTAAGCCTCGGGCAAAAGCACCTATTTGTGCTCCAACACTGGAGCTCCCGCCGATGCCACTTTCCCCGGAAACCCGCGAGTCCGAGCGTAAGCGCATCGCTCAGATGGTGCTCGACCTTGTGAAGGAACGTGGGACAGAAATTCCCTACACCGTCGCGATCAGTGAAAGCGGGCTGGCACGCGCCCGGTTCGAACAGCTGTTCGAAGACTATGACGACCTGTTCGATGCCATCGCCCAATTGTGGCTGCACCCGCATATGGTGGTGATGGAAGAGGTGCTGGCAACAGACCTTCCTCCGATCCGCAAGATGTACGAATTTTACCGCCGCCGATTCGTGATTTCCCGCGACCGCTGGAAGGAAGATCCCGAAAGCTTCACGATCATTTGCGAGATGGGCGCAGCCAATTTTGAGCGGGTCCGCTCCTATGTCGATCTGGCCGATCATTACCTGTGCGAAGTGATCGTGCAGGCGCAGGCGGACGGGTATTTCGCCGGACTGGAAATCGACGAGACACTGTCACTGATCAACCAGATGATTAGCCACTACGCCATTCCGGATTCGCTGATTTACCTTGGTGACAAGCTGACCGAGGAAAAGCTGGCGCAGATCATCGATACGATCTTTGCCGGGCTCAGCGCGGAAACTGGCAGCTCTGCGCGCGGCGTAAACACTCTGCGTGTGCTGTCCTGAAATATTGCAGGTTCAGCGCTTAGGCCGCTTGAATTGCAGGACATTGCGTGGCGGCTTTTTACCGCCCCACCTGCCGCTGTCGGGGCCTCCACCAGAGCGCAGCCGATCCTCTGACAGCGCGTATTTGAGGCTGGCGCCGACCATCACCGCAGAGATCAACAGGATGACGCAGGCCCACACCCAATGCGGCAGCCATAGAGCGTCTTCGATCTGGCCAGTATCCGACAATATCTGTTGCCCCCCGACGACCGCCGCCTCGGTAAAGAGATAGTTGGCATCGCTCAGCATGCTCAGGCTCGCGAGCATGCCCACAAATTGTAAGGTGAACCGCATCACTCCGGGCGGCGCGCGCCATGCAATCAGCACCAGGCTGGCTCCGACCAGAGGCAGCACGGAATAGCCGACAGGAGAGCGGACATAGACGATCACGGAGAGGAAAATGGCCGCCGCCGTGCCCAGCAGCACCGGGCGCCACAGCCGTTCATGCGCGCTGGCCATGATCAGGCCGGAACCGGCAAGGATCGGGCCGATGGGACCACCCGCTGCGATGGCGGCTATCTGAAGGGACGAGATATCGGACACATAGAGGCTTTGCGCCACGCCTGATCCGTTTGCGTAGATTTCCAGCCGCTCGAATTGCTGCCCCATCGCTATTGCTGTCAGCCCGTGGCCCATTTCGTGGAACCAGGTTGTCAGGATCATGAAGGGATAGATCAGGTAATTGCCAAACGGCAGCGCGGGCAACCACAGCACCAGCAGCACAGCAAGGATCAGCCGCCCCACCTGTTCTGCCTGGCTGCCCGGTTTGACGATTGGTTGCATTGCTCCGCTTTATGCCTGCTCGGTGAGCGGCTGCGCTTCGTCTCTCATGTCGTCGCCTGTATCGTCGCCCACGTCGTCGCGCACCTTGCCGTCCACATCGACACGCGTGCGGTATTTCTCCGCAGACTCTTCGTCCTCGGCGCGCTGTTCCTGCAAAATCGACCATGTCGCCAGAAACAGTCCGGCGACCAGCGGGCCAAGTACGATGCCGGAGACGCCTGCGATCGAAAGGCCGCCAAGGGTGGTCACCAGAATGATCCAGTCAGGAATGCCGGTATCGCGGCCCACCAATATCGGGCGCAGCACATTGTCAGCCGAACTGATGATTATGAAGCCTGATCCAAGCACAAAAACGCCCTCCCAGATGTCGCCCGAGAAAAGCAGCCAGCCCCCTACCGGCACCCAGACCAGCGCCGTGCCGACCGCGGGGATCAACGCAAGGATCGCCATGAGCACGCCCAGCAACAGCGCCGAGGGCACCCCCGCGATCAGCATTGTGATGCCGCCCAGTGTGCCCTGCACCAGTCCGACAACGCCCGAGCCCTTGATCACGGCGCGCACAATGCCGAGGAAGCGCTCTGACAGGCGATCGGCAATCTCGCGCTCGACCGGGGCGGAATGCAGCAGCGTTTCACCGATGCGGCTGCCATCGCGCAGCAGGAAGAACGTGACATAGAGGCCAAGGGCAAAGCTGAGGACGAAGCCCAGCGCGCCGCCACCGATGGAAACAGCCTGTCCGGCGATGACGCCGGCGCTTTCCACCAGAAATTCCTGCACCCGTTCCTGCACGTTCGCTATGTTGTCCCAGCCATTGTCCGTCGCGAACTGCTGAACGCTGGCGGGGAGTGAGTGATAGGCGATATCGGCCCACGCGGCGAGGTCGATCGGGTTGGCACGAACTGTGTTGACCAGCTCCAGCGCCTGCGCGACGACCATCGTGCCGATCCAGATTGCAGGCAGCAGGACAGCGAACAGGATGATCGTTAAAGCCAGCAAAGCCGCCGGATTGCGCCGCCCGCGGCACTTTTTCAGTGACCATTTGTACAGCGGCTGAAACATGATCGCGGCGAGGGCAGACCACAACAGCGTGGTGGCAAACGGCCATACGATCACCACCGCCATAAATGTGACGGCGGCCAGAAGGAGCAAGAAACTGATCTGTTTCAGCTCGGAGGTGTGATGGTGTTCGCCGGTCATGTCAGTCATGTTTACGGCGCTCCGACTGATGGGTTCCTGAATGCTGCGTATTCCTGCCGATCATCGCCGCATTGTGCGAATGCGGCGGCAGGCGGAGAGATTGCAGTCCGGATCCAAGGCCCGTCACGCATCCAGATTGGCCACGTTCAACGCGTTGTCCTGAATGAATTCGCGGCGCGGTTCGACCACGTCTCCCATCAGGCGGGTAAAGATTTCATCCGTGACATCCGCATCCTCTACCTTCACTTGCAGCAGGGCGCGGTTTTCCGGATCGAGCGTGGTCTCCCACAACTGTTCCGCGTTCATCTCGCCCAGACCCTTATAGCGCTGTACGGCGAGGCCCTTGCGACCCGCTGCAAACACCGCTTCGAGCAATTGGGTGGGGCGCATGATCGCATCATCGCCAGCCATTGCGAGGGGTTCATCGGCCTCGGTATCGTCCGCCGGAACGGCATCGTCGACCTCGTCAGCGGCCCCCTTCACCAGACGCACCGGCGCGGCATAGGCCTCTGCCTGCGGCCCGGCGAGGCTGTGCAATTTCAATGCTTCGGTGCTTTCGAGGAAGCGCGCCTCAATATCGTGAACGTCAGTAACACCGCGCCACACGCGGGAGAACTGCACCGAGCCATCGTCCAGCATCCGTGCGCTCCAACGCGCTTCGCTATCGCCCAACTGGACGCGCTGCGCCGTGAATTCGAGCGCTTCAATACGCTTGTCACGGGAAAGAGCCGGATCAAGCGCACCTGAAAGCGCCATCTGTTCCACCAGCGCACTGTCATACCGGCGCGGCACAAAGGCGAGCAGGTTCTTGAGGCGCAGGGCCTGGTCCACCAGAGCGCGCAGGTCTTCACCCGAGCGCGCACCACCCTGTGTTTCAAGCACGCGGCCTTGCAGCCCGGCATCCACCAGATAGCGGTCCAGCGCGGGCTGATCCTTCAGGTAAACCTCGCTGCGGCCCTTGGCGACCTTGAACAGCGGCGGCTGGGCGATGAAGAGGTGCCCGGCCTTGACGATCTCGGGCATCTGGCGATGGAAGAAGGTGAGAAGCAGCGTGCGGATATGCGCCCCGTCAACATCGGCGTCGGTCATGATCACGATCTTGTGATAGCGCAGTTTTTCGAGGTTGAATTCATCGCGAATGCCGGTGCCCATCGCCTGGATCAGCGTGCCGACCTCCTTGGATGAGATGATCCGGTCAAACCGGGCGCGTTCGACGTTCAGGATTTTACCCTTGAGCGGAAGGATCGCCTGCGTCTTGCGATCACGCCCCTGTTTGGCAGAACCGCCAGCGGAATCACCCTCGACCAGGAACAGTTCGGCCTTGGTGGCGTCGCGCTCCTGACAATCGGCGAGCTTGCCGGGAAGGCTGGCGACGCTCATCGCGCCCTTGCGGCTCATTTCACGGGCGCGCTTGGCCGCCTCGCGGGCGGCGGCGGCGTCAATGATCTTTTGAATGATCGAGCGCGCATCCGCCGGATTTTCCTCCAGCCACTCGGTCATCTTCTCGCTCATCAGCGATTCCAGCGGCTGGCGCACTTCGGAAGAGACCAGCTTGTCCTTGGTCTGGGATGAGAATTTGGGATCAGGCAGTTTCACGCTGACGATAGCGGAAAGCCCTTCGCGCATATCCTCGCCCGTCAGGCTGACCTTTTCCTTTTTCAGCAGGCCCTCACGCTCGGCATAACCATTGAGCGTGCGGGTCAGCGCCGCGCGGAAGGCGGCGAGATGCGTGCCGCCATCGCGTTGCGGGATGTTGTTGGTGAAGCACAGCACATTTTCGTAATAGCTGTCATTCCATTGCAGCGAGACATCGATCCCGATGCCTTCCTTGTTCGCTGAAACCGCAATCGGTTCAGCGACCAGCGGTTGCTTGTTGCGATCAAGATATTTGACGAAGGCCGCAATCCCGCCCTCGTAATACAGATCATGCTCCGCCGGCTCTTCATGCCGCAGATCGCGCAGCAGAATACGCACGCCTGAATTCAGGAAGGCAAGCTCGCGATAGCGGTGCTCAAGCTTGTCAAAATCGTAATCGATGACGTTTTTGAACGTATCGTTGGAATGGTGGAAGGTGACGCGTGTGCCCTTCTTGAAACCGTTATCGTCAGGGTTCTGGTCCACCTTGGGCGCGTCGCCGAGGATTTTGAGCGAACCCACCGCATCGCCATGTTCAAAGCGCATCCAGTGCTCTTTGCCGTCGCGCCAGATTTTCAGCTCCAGCCATTCCGACAGGGCGTTCACCACCGACACACCGACGCCGTGCAGACCGCCGGACACTTTGTACGCGTTATCGTCTGAGGTGTTTTCAAACTTGCCGCCCGCATGCAGCTGGGTCATGATAACCTCGGCTGCGGAAACGCCTTCGCCCGCATGCATCCCGACAGGAATGCCGCGCCCGTTATCCTCGACGCTGACGCTGCCGTCTGCGTTCAATTCAATCAGGACAAGGTCGCAATGCCCGGCCAAAGCTTCGTCGATGGCGTTGTCCGACACCTCGAAAACCATGTGGTGCAGGCCCGATCCGTCATCGGTGTCGCCGATATACATTCCGGGCCGTTTGCGAACGGCGTCCAAGCCCTTGAGAACCTTGATCGAGTCCGCGCCATATTCGCCCCCTTGCTTCTCGGGCATTTTTTCGTTCGGGGCGGAATTTCCGGTGTTGTCAGAAGTGTTTTGATCCATGCCCATCATATAGGCGCAAAGGGGCGGATTCCCAAGTTTGGCGCGCAGTGTCGAGCGGCTTTTCCACCGCTTGACGAATGCGCTGGGACTGCTCGCGCAAAACCATCCCGAAACGGCTCAAAAATGGTCGGGTCATGGCCAAGCGCGATCAGGCGGAACTTGCGCTGTTTGGGCCGCTGGGGCACCTGTTTCGCATGACACACATCAACCCGACCGACCCCGCGATGCGCGATGCCATAATCGCGGAACTCTCGCAGCCCTTTGACTCCTATATGGAGATCCTCACCGGCTGGGCGCGCGCTCAGCCGGATGCGATCGCCCTGATCGACGAGCGCCGGGATGTGGCGTGGGCTGAACTGATCGGGCTGGTCGAGCGGCTGGCCGCAAGGCTGATTGAGACCGGGCTGGAGCGCGGACAATCGGTCGCGATTTTGGGCACCAACAGCGTCGAATACGCGCTTGTCTTCCTCGCCGCCGTGCGCGCAGGCGGGGTTGCCGCTCCACTGACAACCAGCGCCAGCCCCGAACAACTGGCGGGAATGGCTCAGGATTCAGGCGCGGGGCACCTGTTTATCGACGCTGGCAAGGCTGCCGAGCTTGGCCCCGATTTCATGGCGGAGATGATCCGCGTCCCGCTGGAGGAGATCGAGGGCTGGATGGCACCGCCGGGATCGCGCGCGCCCGCAATCACGCCTGACAGGAAAGATGCGTTCAACATCATCTATTCCAGCGGCACGACCGGCATACCCAAGGGGATTGTGCACAGCCATGTGATGCGCTGGCGCCAGTTTGGCGCAACCGCCCTGTCCTATCTGGAAAGCGGGCTCGAGGTGCGCTCGCTCGCTTCAACGCCGCTTTATTCCAACACCACGATGGTCGCGTTTCTGCCGCCATTGCTGGCGGGCGGAACCGTGCGCATCATGGGCAAGTTCGATTGCGCGCGCTGGCTCGAACATGCGCAGACAGACCGCACGACCATCACGATGCTGGTCCCGGTCCAGTATCAGCGGCTGATGGACTTTCCCGCGCTGGACGAATTTGACCTGTCATCGCTCGCGCTCAAATATTGCACGTCAGCCCCGTTCTCTGCGGAGCTGAAGCGGCAGGTGCTGGACCGGATGCCGGGCGGCCTGATCGAGATCTATTCGATGACCGAAGGCGGCGTTGTGTGCCTGCTTGAGGCGCACAAATTCCCGGACAAGCTGCACACGGTCGGGCGGCCTGCACCTGGCAGCGAAATGAAAGTGCTGGATGATGCGGACAAGGAAGTGCCCGCCGGGACATCGGGCAATCTGGTCGGGCGCAGCCAGACGATGATGTCAGGCTATAAGAACCGCCCGGATAAAACCGCAGAGGCGCAATGGACCGATCCAGTCACCGGCGAGGTCTGGATGCGGATGGGCGATATCGGGCGCGTGGACGAAGACGGCTTTGTCGAACTGGTGGGCCGCGCCAAGGACATGATCATCTCGGGCGGGTTCAACATTTACCCCAGCGATCTGGAAACAGAACTGGAGCGCGAGGATGACGTGCTGGAGGCCGCCGTGGTCGGTATCGCGTCGCGCCAATGGGGGGAGACGCCGGTGGGCTTTGTGGTCCGGTCAGAAGGCGCGCGCGACCCTGCGGACATCATGGCGGCGGTCAATGCGCGGCTGGGCAAGACTCAGCGCCTTTCCGCGCTGCACCCGATTGATGAAATGCCGCGCAGCCATATCGGCAAGCTGCTCAAGACGCAGCTGCGCGATCTGGCTGGCGGCAAATAGGGTCAGTCGGGCCGGGTCGCACTGATGCGTGCAACCCGGCCCGTCATCAGCCTTGCTTGATTGCTCAGACAATCAGTGTGTTGAATGAAAACGCGCTGATGCTGACGGCAATTGCGAGGGCGATGGCTTTCTGAGTGATGGTATTCATGTCGTATCTCCGGTGTGGAGCGCACGATGCGCTCTGCGTCACGGATATAGATACGAAATCGTCCGCAATATTATTACACATATAAAAAAGATAATTGCGCTTACTGTGATCGATTTCGCCGATTTTGCCCAACAGCCAAGATGGAGGGCGAAGACGCGGCCGCCAATTTTAGGGGGGAGGGACGACCGCGTCTTGCTCACTGCTTTCGTCACTGGGGTGCCCGGTCTCTCGCGCCGATCCCTTAGCGCAAATGTGAACGGGCGATCTGGAGCAAAGGCCTTGGGGACTGGCCGAGTTACGCGGTAGGCGGGTCGGGCAGACTAATGCCGTCGCCTCGCGCATTGCTCCAACAGCAACACAATCAGCTGGCATAGCTCCGTAATCGGGTGACTCTGCCAAAAGCGGCGCAGGTAAGAGGGGTTCCCGCTGTTCCGCTATGCGACCCTATATGTGTTTCACCGGATCGAACACAAATGCGAAAACGCCAAACTTAGTTGCGTAAAACGCAAGGGCCAGGCTCGCACATCAGCTCGCACATCAGATAGCAAAACGGCCACCGGGTTTGGGCACAATGCCCGCAACCGGTGGCCGTTCAATTGCCCATAAAGTCAGGCTGGGCGACCGCAGGACAATTGTCCTGCGATCTTCCGATTAGTTTGCAGCAGCTTGACGTCCGCCGCGCTGACGTGCGGCTGCGACGCGCTCGGCCTTGGCCAGAGCTTCGGTGCGGGCCTTGGCGATGCAGGCCTCATCGCGGATCGGGCGACCATAGCCATAGGGCGAACGATTTGTGATGGTGCAGGCCTCGCGCAGACGCGCATCGATGCGCGCTTCAAGAGCGGCGCGGCCTTCGCTGGTGGTGATGTCGAGGTCGGCCATGTCGATGCGGACGGTCACGACTTCTTCGCCAGCTTGCGGAGCAGCCGCCACAGGCGCGGTGATTGCGGCGCCAATGGCACACAGGGCGATGAGCGGGAGAGAGAAACGCATGGTTGGTAGTCCTTTTGGAGAGGTATCGGAATATCGGGCGTGCCGTTGACCGGCCTTCAGTTGTTATTTGAAACCTTGGTGCAGCGCACAAGATAATTGTGCAAATGCGAAGAGTGCCAGAAGGGTTCCGAAAAATGCACGATCCTGGGCGGTTTTCTCGGGGACCGCCTGCATTTCCGCAAAAATGGTGCATTGCAGCATCGCTTGGCCGCGCGCGGCCCTGTTGCGTTCTGTCGAGCGGCAAAACTGTGCCAACTCCCTCCATACTGGACAGTGCGAAGGTGGAACCGTAATCGCGCAGATCATGAACCAGCCTACGACATCGCAGCCATCAGGCGATTCTGCCCCGCACGTTTCCGACTCGATACTGATCGTCGATTTCGGCAGTCAGGTGACCCAGTTGATCGCGCGCCGCGTGCGGGAGGCCGGGGTCTATTCCGAGATCGCGCCGTTCACGATCGCCGACGAGGCATTTCGCCGGATGAAGCCCAAGGGCATTATCCTGTCAGGCTCCCCCGCCAGCGTGCCCGATGATGGGTCACCCCGCTGCCCGCAAAGCTTTTTCGAAGCCGGCGTGCCGATCCTTGGCATCTGTTATGGCCAGCAAGTGATGAGCCACCAGTTGGGCGGCGAAGTGCGCCCCGGCCATGAAACCGGCGAAGGCGGCGAGTTTGGCCGCGCTTTTCTGACCGTGACCAAAGACTGCGCTTTGTTCGACGGCCTTTGGCAAGAAGGCGAGCGGCATCAGGTCTGGATGAGCCACGGCGACAAGGTCACGCAATTCGCGCCCGGTTTCGAGATCGTCGCCACCAGCGACGGCGCGCCTTTCGCGGTCATCGCGGATGAAAGCCGCAAGTTTTACGGTACGCAATTCCACCCCGAAGTGGTGCACACCCCCGATGGCGGAAAGCTGCTCGCCAATTTCGTGCGCCATGTCTGCGGACTGGCGGGTGACTGGACCATGGCCGAGTTCCGCAAGACCAAGATCGCCGAAATCCGCGAGCAAGTTGGGGATGGGCGCGTGATCTGCGGCCTTTCCGGCGGGGTCGACAGCGCGGTTGCCGCCGTCCTGATCCATGAAGCCATCGGCGACCAGCTCACCTGCGTCTATGTCGATCACGGATTGATGCGGCTGAATGAGACCGAGCAGGTCGTCTCGCTGTTCCGCGATCATTACAACATCCCGCTTGTCGCGGTGGATGCCGAAGAGACCTTCCTTTCAGGGCTCGCTGGCGTCTCCGATCCGGAGAAAAAGCGCAAATTCATCGGCGGGGCCTTTATCGACCTGTTCGAGGCCGAGGCGAAGAAAGTCGGCGGGGCGGACTTCCTCGCGCAAGGCACGCTCTATCCCGATGTCATCGAAAGCGTCTCTTTCACTGGCGGGCCATCGGTCACGATCAAGAGCCACCACAATGTCGGCGGCCTGCCAGAGCGCATGAATATGGCTCTGGTTGAGCCTTTGCGAGAGCTGTTCAAGGATGAAGTGCGCGAGCTGGGCCGTGAGCTGGGCCTGCCCGAGGCATTTGTGGGCCGCCACCCGTTCCCCGGACCCGGCCTTGCGATCCGCATTCCGGGCGAGGTGACAAAGGAACGCTGTGACATCTTGCGCAAGGCGGATGCGATCTATCTCGAAGAAATCCGCAACGCCGGATTGTACGATGCGATCTGGCAGGCTTTCGCGGTGCTGCTGCCGGTCAAGACGGTCGGCGTGATGGGCGACGCGCGCACCTATGACAGCGTGTGCGGACTGCGCGCGGTGACTAGCACTGATGGCATGACCGCCGATATCTACCCCTTTGACGCCGCGTTCCTGACCCAAGTCGCAACGCGCATCGTCAACGAGGTGAAAGGCATCAATCGCGTCGTCTATGACTACACCAGCAAGCCACCCGGCACGATTGAGTGGGAGTGAAAGGCTCCTCCTCATGTCGTCAGGCCGCTACTGAACGGGCTAAGCGCGGATGTTGATCTCGATCTGATCCTCGGACAGCCCGAACATGCGGGCCAGTCCCGCTTTCGCTTCGGCAATGGTCAGCCCCTCGCGGCTGGACGCGACGACAGGCTCAGCTTTACGCTTGACCCGGGCGAAAGTGACCTCGTCCAGGTCCATGTTTACGTCACGGGTTTCCCATCCAACGGACTGCCACGACAAGTTCTGTGAGCCCTTTCCTTCGGTCCGATTGGCCCACCAGGGGCGATGCCTGAACGCACTTTCGGGCAAGCCTCCTTCGACCAGACTGTTTACATCTTCAAAGGACATTACGACTCGATCTTGATCAATCTCGCCGAGAAAGTCGGTGAGGCCCTGATATTTATCCATTGAAATTCTCCTTCAAACTACACTCATACATAAATATACGTTATATATATGTCAATATACTAAGCTCGCAGAATTAAGTTCCGTGCGCGAGCGCAACCTTTGCCTTGCCTCCGCGTTCTGATAGCAAACGTCCAAGCCCCATCCGATCGGGAAGCCAATTATGATCATGTTTCGCCTTTCCATCCCCGCCGCCCTTCTTCTGACCGCAGCCTGCTCTCAGGCTCCTGCCGAAGCGCCGCCGCTTGCGCAGGGGTCCTGGAGTGTTGATACTGGCGCTTCCAGCCTGTCCTATGTCAGCGTGAAATCGGGCGAGATCGCCGAGGCCAACACGTTCTCGGGGCTTTCCGGCACGGTCGCAGAGGATGGATCGGCCACCTTGCAGATCGACCTCGCATCGCTGGAGACCAAGGTCGATATCCGTAACGAGCGGATGCGCGACATCTTCTTTGAAGTTGCCCAATACCCGACCGCAACAGTCACCGCAAAGATTGACGCGTCCGCATTCGACAAGCTGGGCGTGGGCGAGACTACTGTGCAACCGCTCGACGCGACGCTGAACGTGAAAGGCGTTGAAGCGCCCGTATCCACCCAGGTTTCCGTCACTCGCATCGCCGAAGATCGCGTAATGGCGACTTCGACCGAGCCGGTGATTGTCTATGCCGATGCGCTGGAATTGACCGAAGGGCTGGCCAAGCTTCAGGAGATTGCCGGGCTCCCGTCAATCACACCTGCAGTGCCGGTGACATTCAGCATCGCATTCCAGCGGTAAGGCACCTTTGCCCACAATCTTCACCCATGCGGTGGTGCCGCTGGCGATAGCGGCAGCGGCGGGGCGTGCGCGCATTTCGCCCCGTCTTGCCCTTGCTGGTGCAGCCTTTGCGATAATGCCCGATGCTGATGTTGTCGGGTTTTCGCTGGGCATAGAATATGGCGATGCATGGGGGCACCGGGGCGCGAGCCACTCGCTGGTCTTTGCCGCGGCCTGCGCCGGTCTGGTTGCGCTGATATGGGGCGAGGCGCGCAGCCTGACCGGGTTCTTGTTTCTCGGCGTATCGATGGCCAGCCACGCATTGCTGGATACGCTGACCAATGGCGGGCTTGGCGCGGCTTTATGGTGGCCCTTTGACGAGGCGCGCATTTTTGCCCCTGTCACGCCGGTCAGGGTCTCGCCCATCGGTGCAGGCTTTTTCTCGATGCGCGGAGTGGCGGTATTGTGGTCAGAGATGCGCTGGATCTGGTTGCCGTGCATCGTGCTGGCGCCCCTTGCGATGGGATTGCGCCGGATGGGATTGGGACATGCAGCTCGATCTCGGCTCTGATCCGCACACACAGACACTTCGCGAAACGCAGGCTGCGCTGATCGCCGCGTTCGGGCGCATTGTCCGCCCGCCCGAAAAGCGCCGCGATCCTGTCTGGGTGCTGGTCCACGGGGTGATCGGCGCGCAGACCAAAACGGCGGCGTCCAATGCTTCAACCGATGCGCTGATCGCCGAATTCGGAACATGGGATGCGGTCGCCGATGTGCCGGTGCCCGATCTGGAGGCGCGGCTTGGGCGGCAGACCTTTCCCAGTGTCGCGGCGCAGCGGTTGAGCGCGTGTCTTGGCACCATCAAGGCTGAGCGCGGCAGCGTTGATCTGCGCCACCTCTCAAACCTTGAAACCGCCGAGGCGATGGCGTGGCTGGAGCGGCTGCCCGGAGTCGCGCGCAAGAACTCTGCAGGGGTGATGAATGCGAGCACGTTCAGCCGCCGCGCCATGGTGATCGACGGACATCACCGCCGGATCATGCAGCGTATGGGCGTGGTCCCGGCAAAGGCGGATACGGCCAAGGCCTATGACGCGCTGATGCCGATTGTGCCGCGCGAATGGTCAGCGGCGGACATGGACGAGCATCACCTGCTGCTGAAAAAGCTGGGCCAGACCTATTGCCGCCCGCGCAAGGCCGAATGCGCCGCTTGCCCCGTGCGCGCGCATTGCAGAACGGGAACTTCGCACGCGGTCTGAGCGCTTGGAGAGAATGCTCAACTCCGCAGAAATCGAAGAGACCTATCGCCTGTTGGCCGAGGCAATGCCGGGGCGCACGAAGAACGCCAAGGGGCCCAAGGGTCAGCCCGATGCGTTCCGCTCATGCATTTCCTGCATGTTGTCGGCCCAGTCGCTTGACCGCAACACGGCGGCGGCGGCGAAGGCCTTGTTCAAGCTGGCGAAAACGCCCGAAACTATGCTGGCGCTGGAGGATGAGGTCATCGCGCGGGCGATCAAACCGTGCGGGCTCTACAACAACAAGACGAAGAACATCCGCAAGTTCTGCACCGCCTTGCTGGAAGAGCATGACGGCGTGGTGCCGGACACGCGCGAAGGGCTGATGAGCCTGCCCGGCATTGGCCGCAAATGCGCCGACATCGTGATGAGCTTTACCTTCGGGCAGGACGTGATCGCGGTCGACACCCATGTCCACCGCGTGTGCAATCGCATCGGTCTGACCGATGCGAAGACGGCCGAGAAAACCGCCCAGCAACTCGAAGAGCGCAGCCCCGAATGGGCGATGGCGGACGGGCATTTCTGGCTCATCCAGTTCGGCAAGAAAGTGTGCCGCGCGCGCATCCCCAAATGCGAGATTTGCGTGGTGAGCAATCTGTGCGAGACGGGGCCGATTCTGCGGGACGGTGACGGGGTGCTTTAGCCTAATCGAAGGCGCGCAGGTCCACATCATGAAGCGGGTCCGGCCACCAACCCAGATATGTGCGCTGCACAATCCAGCCCGACGCGGCAGCCACCATTATTATTCCGGCCGTAAAGGCGATTGTCCCGGCATCAAGGCTCTCTTGCCAGAACGGAAGAAATGCGAGGATCGTTAAGGTCACGAGCACAAATGCGGTCAGCGCCCCGTTGATCGCTCCGTGCCATTGGCTGGGCGCAAGCCAGTTCAGCAAAGCCATGCCGATGAGCCCGCCCAGAGGTGCGCTGATCACCAGCGCAATGATGATCGCCGGGATGGCCATGTATACTGCGCCAACGAAGATCAGGCCAAATGCTGAGCTAGCGCCGTCTGCCCCGATCGCCGCGCTGATGCCGATCAGCACGATGATGCCGAGATAGGTGAGCGCGGAAGCCATCAATCCGCCAATATAGAGTTGCCCGAATGTGGGCTGAGCCGGGCGGTCGTAACTCATGTCTGCGCCTTCCTTTCGACCGCGCCAATGCGTGAGCGCCGGTTTGTGAGCCATTGCGTGCGCCGCTGACGTTACGGAATACCTCATTTGCTCTGGCGCTGATTTGCGCCCATCAAAACCGTGCTTGCCTCGCAGCCTATATTCCGCTTGTTTCGCGCGCAAACACGAAACATCACGGGAGACACACGAACCATGAAAACAGCAATCACCGAAATGTTCGGCATCCAGCATCCCATTATTCAGGGCGGCATGCACTATGTCGGCTTTGCGGAAATGGCTGCGGCGGTTTCCAATGCGGGCGGTCTGGGGATCATCACCGGCCTGACGCAGGGCACGCCGGAAAAGCTCGCCAATGAAATCGCGCGGTGCCACGACATGACGGACAAGCCATTTGGCGTGAACCTGACGATCCTGCCGACGCTCACCCCGCCCGATTATCCCGGTCTGGTCAAAGCCGTGATTGATGGCGGTGTGAAGGTTGTCGAGACCGCCGGTCGCAATCCGGTTGAACTGCTTGGCCCGTTGAAAGATGCGGGGATCAAGGTGATCCACAAATGCACCAGCGTGCGCCACTCCCTCAAGGCGCAGGACATCGGCTGCGATGCCGTAAGTGTCGATGGCTTTGAATGCGGCGGACATCCGGGTGAGGACGACATTCCCAACTTCATTCTGTTGCCGCGCGCGGCGGATGAGCTCGACATTCCGTTTGTCTCCAGCGGCGGCATGGCCGACGGGCGCAGCCTTGTCGCCAGCCTCGCCATGGGCGCGCAGGGGATGAACATGGGCACCCGCTTCATCGCCACGAAGGAAGCGCCCGTTCACGACAATGTGAAAAAGGCCATCGTCGAAGCATCTGAGCTGGACACCCGCCTGGTGATGCGCCCGCTGCGCAACACCGAACGCGTGTTGCATAACGAAGCGGTGGACCGGCTGCTTGAAAAGGAAAAAGAGCTGGGCGACGCGATCACCATTCAGGACATCCTGCCAGAGGTTGCCGGGGTCTATCCCTCGATCATGATGGAAGGGGAGATGGACAAGGGCGCGTGGAGCTGCGGAATGGTCGCAGGGCTGATCAATGACATCCCGACCTGCAAGGAACTGATCGACGGCATCATGAGCGAGGCTGACGCGATCCTTGCCCGTATGAACGCCATGGCTGCTGCCTGAGGGACGCAGTGCGGGGCGGTTTCATCCGGCCCGCGCCTTCCGCCTCTACCGCTCCAAAGGCGGCCAATACGCCCTGCACACACATAGCGCCTTAACAGCGCACTAGGTAGCGATCCCGATATCCAGGCCACATACACGTCAGGTACGATCCTGAAGTCTGAAACCGAGAAGGCCTCGCGAGATATTGGCCTTCTCCGGGAAGGGTTCAGGCGAGGGGTCAGTCTTGGATCGTGCGATTGATGGGTCAGTGGCAAAGGAGTTTTGGATGGATAGTTGGGTTGAGGCTGGCACATGGTCGCTTTTGACGGCGGCCCTTTGCACGGGCAGTTGGCTCGTCGGAGAGGTCGTGGGCGCAGCCCGATCCCGCCGCATATTTGCCGCCTCGCAGCCCGGCCTTGCCGAGGATATGCCGGTCGGCGCCTTGGTGGTGGAGGAATGGCGTCTCGCCGGGGCACCTTCGCGCGCAGCACAAGCGCGTGGAGGCCCCAGCGTCACACCGGTTTCGACCAGGTCCGCAGCCTGTGCACCGCAAGACCGCGCGGAGGCCCTGTCCTTGGAACCCGAAGATCAGGTCATCGAAAGCGAGCACAAACGCCGCCGGCGCGAGATGTTTGCACAAATGCCGCCGCTGGCCGAGCTGCGCGCCAATGCCGATGCGATGCGCCGGACGCAGAGCCTTCTGGGCGTTGCGTCGCAAAGCGTGTGGGATGATCCCAGCTTGCGTGAGGGCAGGGTCAATGCCGATCCCATCGCAGAGCGGGTGCTGGGTCATTATCGTCAGTCCATCTGCGAATTGCGCTCTGTCAATGGTGAGGACGATGGCCTGCCCGATGGTCTGGTCTACGCAGATACTGCCATGAAGCAGCCCCAACCGGTCGCAGCGAAAGAGCCAGACGGCCTGCTCACCCTCCCGCCAGCGGGAAAGGAAGAGTTTCTGCGCTTTGCCATTGCGGCGCCGGTGCCGCTCGATGGCTTTACCGAAGCATTGGTGTCGCGTGCGAGAGAAGGCGAAACGGCGTAAACATCAGCCCGAATATCCGCCTGAGCGATCAGGCCCGTCGGCCGGTCTGACACTCAGTTTATCTGGAGTTCTTCGCGTCGTCTTTCACGCGGGTGTAAGGCACGAAATCCTCGAAAAACACTGCGCCGGTGAATATTCCGGTCACTGGATCAATCGTCGTCGCGATATCGACGCGGCAAAGCTGCGTGCCCCCACCAAAGCGGCGGGTGATCAGAGTGTCGCGATCATCGATCTGGTTCGGCTGTCGGGTGCGCTGGACATAGATCGTGTTGCCGCGGCCATAGACATAGGCGGTTTTGTCGATCGTGGTCATGCGCTGGGTTGGTACTGCACGAATGCAATCAACCGGCTCACCCGCGACCCGGCCTTCGAGCAGTTTCGCTAGGCGCTTTTCGCCTTTTGTCAGATCGTCTTCTTCGGTTTGCTCTGTTTCGATATCAGGCTGCTCATCGGCAAATGCCGGGGCGGCAGTGCCCAGCGCAAGCGCCGCAGCGACGCCCACTACGGCAAAGCGGGTGGCGCGTGAGCGAGAAGACGGGAAAAGTGCGGGACGGGTCATCATGCATACTCCTCAGAAAGTCCGGACAGGGACACGAATTGAGGGTAAATGTATCATGCATGCCTGAACGCGCGATGAGCGCCTGGCCGGGCTCATCATACGCCGAGCTGTGACCAGCGATGCTTACATTCGGACGCGATAACGCCGGCCCGGATTTGCCTTATTCGTATTCCAGCGTGACGCTGAACTGCCCGGTATAGGTGCCCGCCGGTTGATTGGCGCCCACCTGAAGCCTGCCCGAAACCGCAAAGGCAAAGATGCCTTGCGCATTGATAATCCGGAACCGGCGCGGATTGGTGGTGAGCAGGATCGGGGGACGGCTGCCAATCGTGACCTGGTCAAACAGCATCGTTTCCGTGCCGCCATTGCGGGTCAAGGTATACGTGTTGGCATCAATATTGATCAGAACGCGCTGGTTGAAAGAGCCATAGCCCCAGAATTCAGCCGGGGCCTGAGTGCCGTCGATATGCTGGATGCCATTGGTTGTCGTGACTGCGCCGTTTGAGTCCATGAAAATGGTGCCGTCAGCATTAGCCGGGATGATCTGTCCGAAATCGAGATCGGTGTTCCGCACAAAGCTGAGCGGGGTGATGATCAGGGCTCTGGAATCCGCTGATGCGGTGTCAGCCTGCGCGGATGCGGGTGCGGCGAGCAGGGCGCTGACTGCGATCCCGAGGAACGCAGTCGCAAACATGCGGCAAATCCGGCGAAGTTGGTCAATCATTTACGGTCCTGGCCCTGTTTGTCCCGAGCCGTGGTCAGCGGCGCGTTGTAATAAGCGCAGGGTCTACGGGCTCACCTGTTAAGATAGGTTTGAACCCTCGTTCACTCGCCGGAAACCATAATTGCAAACCATGCGGTTCAGCTGCCGGGTGGGTTGCGTTCAAACGCCAGCCGAAGTCAGCGCCAGAAGCTACGCCGAACTTAACGATGTCCCGGATCAGCCCCTTCGGCAATGTCGGGAAGGCTAGCCTGATCAACGCCATCCGCTGGGCCGCCGCGCAGCACAAATCGCCGGTCGCAATAGCCGCAATCGACATAGCCATGCTCGTCAATCTCAAGATAGATGCGCGGATGGCCGAGCGCAGCGGGCCGATAATTGGCACCGCCACGAATGCCGCTCGCGCCATCACAGCTGACGCGGCGTGTATCAACAAGCAGAACTTCGGGCGGGGGAGTCATCATGGGAGGAGCGAATACGCACCCTGCGCGCCCATTTCAATCACTGATAGTCGATACGAATATCAAAAGTACCGGTGTAAAGCCCGGGGGCCTGGCCAGCCTTGACATTCAGCGTGCCCCCGACGCGGAAGACGAAGCTGCCATTGGCGCTGGCAATGCGGAACCGCTCCCAGTTCCGGTTGGAGCGCACCGGGGTCAGGTCTTCATCCCCATTGATCGTGATATCGGTCACGGTCATGTTTGCGCCCGGTCCGGTCAACGTGATCGTATTGCCAACAGGCCGCCTCACGCGGACGCGCTGGTTGTTGTTGCCTGATCCCACGAATGTGGCCGGCTGACATTCGGCGGACCGGATCAGCCCGCCCGTGGCCACGCATGTCGCGGTTGCTGTCGGGGTTAATACGATGGTGCCTGCGGTGGCGCCGACAAGATCGCCGAAATCCAGATCGGAGATTTTGGTCAGTGTCAGCGGCTCGATAATGGCAGCCCGCGTGTCAGTCGTAATTGTGTCCTGAGCAAATGCGCTCGCAGGGGCCAGCGCTCCGCCAAACAGGCAGGCGGCGAGGCAAGCCCGAAAACGGGGGCGCAAGAAGGAAAGAGGGCTCAATGCCATCGTCGCCGGGTACAGGTGCAGGGGTGTCGTTAAGACGACCAAGTCTGGTTAACAGCGCGGCAGGATATTGCGGGAATGGTGCGGCGGTCTTGCGCCCAAAGCCTGTAAGTCTATGGCTGGCTGCATGGCAGACGCACCCGCAATCCGAATTGACAACCTCGTCAAACGCTACGCCGCGCCCAAGGGCGCCAAGGGCGAAGAGGCTGAGGGTAAACTCGCGCTCGGCGGGGTCAGCTTTGATGTGCCCGAAGGGTCAATCTTCGGACTGCTCGGCCCCAATGGCGCGGGCAAATCGACGTTGATCAATATTCTTGCCGGTCTGGTGAACAAGACCGGTGGTTCGGCGGAAATCTGGGGCTTCGATATCGATCATCAGCGCCGCAATGCGAGCCGAGCGATCGGGATTGTCCCGCAGGAAATCGTCTTCGATCCGTTTTTTACACCCTATGAGGTGCTGGAGAATCAGGGCGGCTTTTACGGCATCCCCGCCAAAGACCGCCGCAGCGAGGAATTGCTCGCCGCCGTGCGGCTGTCGGATAAGCGCAACGCCTATGCGCGGACATTGTCAGGCGGGATGAAGCGCCGGTTGCTGGTGGCCAAGGCGATGGTGCACTCGCCCCCGATCCTTGTCTTGGATGAGCCGACGGCGGGCGTCGATGTCGAACTGCGCCGCCAATTGTGGGAGCTTGTAACCGACATGAACCGTCAGGGCGTGACGGTGGTCCTGACCACGCATTACCTCGAAGAGGCAGAGGAATTGTGCGACCGCATCGCCATCATCAACCACGGCCAGTTGATCGCGAACAAGCCCACGCGCGAGCTGATCAACATGGCGCGCGAGAAGATCGTTGCGGTTACGGTCTCGGATGATCTGACCGGCGCGCCTGCGCACGATGCGTTCTCCAAGGTCGAACTCGCAGGGATGCGCGGGGTCGAGGTTACCTATGACAAGGACAAACTGAGCGCGGGCCAAGTGCTGGCGATCCTTCAGGAACAGGGCCTTACCATCGAAGACGTGACCACGCGCGAGGCCGATCTGGAAGACGTGTTTGTGCAGTTGACCGGCTCGGGAGCCTGAGACGACCGGTCGTTGGGAGGAAGGTGATCCTATGCGTGTGTTCTTTACCTCGCTGCTTGCGCTGAGCTTGGCTGGATGCAACGAAGCAGGCGATGGCGGTCCCAAGGTTGAAAATCTGCTCCTTCATGATCCCTTGCGCGCAGAACAGCCCGCTGCGTGCCTGTCGCAAGGTGCGGCGCTGCAGGTTTTGGGCAGCGGCGGGCCGATTGCCGAAGGGGACCGCGCTGGTACGTCCTACCTCCTCTGGATCGACGGAAAGCCGCGCCTCTTGATTGATGCGGGCGCGGGCAGTTTCCTGCGCTTTGCCGAGGCGGGCGGGAAAGTCGAAACACTTGATGCGATCCTGCTGACCCATTTGCATGCTGATCACGCGGGCGATCTCGCTGGCATACTCAACACCGGCGGTTTTGAAGGGCGCACCGCGCCGTTGCCGGTGATCGGGCCGGATGGACGCTCGCGCTTTCCGGGCACAGCCGAATTCCTCAAACGCCTGCTGGACAAGCAATCGGGCGCTTTTGCCTATAACGGCGGCTATCTCGACGGGACGGAGAACAAGCCGCGCCTTGAACCGCGCGATATCCTGACAGATGACGGCGCAGGCGCGCCCGTGGTTCTTGATGTCTCGAACGAGTATTCGGTCACCGCGCACCCTGTCCATCACGGACCGGTTCCGGCTCTGGGCTATGCGGTTGATCTGGGTGATAAATCCTTCGTCATCACCGGGGATCAGAGCTTTTTGAGCGAGCGGTTTCTCTCCGGTCTCAGCGGGTCAAAGCCCACGATCCTGTTTGCGCATCATGTCATCAATGGCGAGGATGGCCAGCCGCGCGGGCTCCATCGAACGCCCGAACAGATCGGTGAGCTTGCAAGCGCGCTGGAGCCGGAACGGGTTGTCCTGACGCACAATATGCAGCGGTCGCTGAGGGCCATTGAAGACGGGCTGAGCGCGATTGAGAAGGGCTATGGCGGGCCGGTGAGCGTGGCTTCTGATCTGGATTGCTACGCTCTGTAATCGCGAGGCACCCCGGCGCATTCGCAGTCCTATTGGGCCTCTGCCTCCACTTCCCGCACGCTCCAGCTGCGATGTGCAACGCGGCGGATCGGCTTTTCGCAATGGCGACAATGGCCGACATAATCTTGCCCGTCCCAATGGACCGCCCGGCGTTTGGGATCATGCTTTCCGATCAGGCAATTGATAAACGGTGGCAATAACATGAGACGGCACCTTTCTGCTTCCTGGCGGGTGGGCGAATGACGAAAGCTACGCGCCGATTCTTTACCTCGCATCTAAGGGAAAGTCCTGCATCGCGCGGTGTTGCGACCGTTTTGAACGCCAGATCGGAGTATTCTGCGCCGCTTCCAAGATGGTTCGAGGCTGGCGCTATCGGGTATCAAGGCACGGCCCTTCGCCCAACCCGTTACCGGCCCCGTAACTGGCCCCGTAATTGGCCCCGTAACTGGCCCCGTAACTTGCGCTGTCTCTTGCCTGAGGCCTCTTTGCCGTTCATGGAGCCTCTCCCATGACCAATTCTCCTTATGATGTCATAGTGATCGGGTCCGGTGCTGCCGGACTGACCGCTGCGCTTGAGCTTGCTGAGACCAAGCGGGTGCTGGTGCTGGCCAAAGGCTCCTTTACCGGCGGGTCCACCGCATGGGCGCAGGGCGGCATCGCGGCGGTGCTGGACAGCGGAGACACGTTTGAAGACCATGTGCGCGATACAATGGTCGCCGGTGCTGGTTTGAACGACCGAGAGTCGGTCGAATTCGTGATCGAGCGCGCGCCTCAAAGCATTGATCGCCTGTGCGAGCTGGGCGTGCCGTTCAATCGCGATCAGGATTCCCTGCACCTCACACACGAGGGCGGGCATTCCCATCGCCGGATCGTGCATGTTGACGATGCAACCGGCTGGGCGGTGCAATCCGCGCTGCTCTCCGCTGCCGAGGCGAGCGACAACATCACGATGCTGTCAGGGCGCACCTGCATCGATTTCATCACGGATCGCCACCGCGAGCACTTCTCCGCCGCCGGGCGGGTCTGGGGGGTTTATGCGTTGAACGAGGAAACGGGCAGCGTTGAACGCCACGTCGCGCGCGCCACCGTGCTGGCGGCTGGCGGGGCAGGGCGCGTCTATCAATTTTCCACCGCCCCGCGCGGCGCAACCGGTGATGGCATCGCGATGTGCTGGCGGGCGGGCGCGCGCGTCTCGAACATGGAGATGATGCAGTTCCACCCGACCTGCCTTTACAATCTGGAGGTCAAGAACTTCCTGATTACCGAAGCCGTGCGCGGGGAGGGCGGGCATCTGCTGCACCCTGAAACCGGCCACCGCTTTATGGCGGATTACGATCCGGAGCGCATGGAGCTGGCCCCGCGCGACGTGGTGGCGCGCGCGATCGATGATCAGATCAAGCGGTTTGGTCTCGATTTCGTACATCTCGATATCAGCCATCAGCCCGCCGATTTCGTGCGCGAGCATTTCCCGACGATCCATGAAAAGCTGATGGGGCTGGGCATCGACATGACCACCGGCCCGATCCCGGTCGTGCCCGCTCAGCATTACACCTGCGGCGGCGTGGTGGTGGACCTGAAGGCGCGCACCGATCTTCCCGGGCTGTGGGCGGCGGGCGAATGCACCGAAAGCGGCCTGCACGGCGCGAACCGGCTGGCGTCCAACTCCTTGCTCGAATGCTTCGTCTATGGCGAGGCGGCAGCGGGCGATATCCTCGCGCACTGGGACGCTCTGGAAGACCCGCCCGCGATTCTGCCATGGGATGAAAGCCGCGTGACCGATTCGGACGAAGAGGTCGTGATCAAGCAGAACTGGACCGAGATCCGCCGCTTCATGTGGAACTATGTCGGCATCGTGCGCACGACCAAGCGGCTCGAGCGGGCCAAGAACCGCATCGCCCTGCTAAAACAGGAGGTTGAGGATTATTACGGCGCCTTCCGCGTTACCACCGACCTCATCGAACTGCGCAACCTGCTGCAATCAGCGGAACTGATCGTGCGCAGCGCGCTGACCCGCAAGGAAAGCCGGGGGCTGCACTACACGATGGATTATCCCGAGACGGACGAGAGCGGTGAGCCGGAGGATACGGTGCTGGTGCCGTGAAGAGTGCGCGCTGGCACGTTTATCTTATCCTCACCAAATTTGTGTGCGTTTTGCTCGCCGTTGTGATGCTGGGTATATTGGGATTTAGGCTCGGCGGATGGCTCTTGCACGGAGATGTTTTGAACCGGGAAGAGGTATTTGTTCTCATTGCCGGGCTCGCATTGATGTGGCCTTTCTATTGGGCAAGCAAGCGCTGGGCTATGTTTCAAGATAGCCGGATACGTTGAAATGGGCGGTCCTAGGTTCCCGCGTTCGCGGGAATGACGAAGTGAGATGTAACTACGGATAATATCCGTCATCCCCGCGAACGCGGGGACCCAGGTTTTTTAAAGGACACAGTCATCCCTGCCGTCTATATCCTCGCTTCCAAGCGCAACGGGACGCTATATGTCGGCGTAACATCAGATCTGCAGTCACGCATTGCCCAGCATCGCAACGGCACCTTGGGCGGCTTTACCGCACAATATGACGTGAAGCGATTGGTGTGGGTTGAACATCACGAAACGATGGAAGCAGCCATCCTGCGCGAGAAACGCATCAAGAAATGGCGGCGTGCGTGGAAGCTGGAACTGATCGAGGCGGAAAACCCGCAATGGCATGATCTGGCCGAGCAATGCGGGTTTGAGCGCTTGCAGCCCTAGGTTCCCGCGTGCGCGGGAATGACGAAGCAAATGAGTTAGGTCATCCCCGCGCCTCCCCGTCATGCCCGCGAACGCGGGGACCCAGAGCGTCCTTGTACCACGTTCACCGCCAGTGCAGCGAAACCTGTGCTAATACGCGCGGCATGAAACGCGCCCCCGTCCTGCTCGCCGCCATCGCTGTCTCAGCAACTCCGCTGGCCGGCCAATCCCCCGAGGCCGCCCAGCCTCCAGCCCCCAACCAGATCGTCGTCACCGCGCAGCGCTCCGGCGCGCCGATGTGGACCATTGATACGCCCACCGGCACCGTCATCCTGGTCGGTGAAATTCGCGCTGTTCCCGAGACGACCCCGTGGCAGCCCGACCGCCTGAGGGAGGCGGTGTCCGAAGCCGACCGCGTCATCATCGGCGCGCGGCCCAAGTTTTCTCCGGGCGATTTCCTGCGGCTGGTCTTTCGCGGCGGCAAATTCCTCAAACTGCCGGACAAGAAAGTGGCGGGCGACTATCTCGACACCGCCCAGCGCGCGCGGCTTGCGGCTCTGGAAGAGCAATATGACAAGGATTATGACCGTAACACCTTCCTCATCACCGGGTTCAACCTGCTGACCCGACAGCTTGATTTCACCGATGATACGCTGGACGATGATGCGACCGATATCGTGCGCAAAGCGGCGAAAAAGGCGGATGTGCCGATCACCCGGCCAGAGCGGTTTCGCGGCGAAGACCTGCTGGATGATCTGGCCGCAGCCCCGCCTGAAAGCCATATCCCCTGTCTTGAAGCGGCGATGACCGCGACTGAGGCGGGCAAGGGCATTATCGAGGCGCGCGGGCGCGACTGGACCAAATTCAACGTGCCCGGCGTGATGGAAAACCCGCTGGAGATTGCGCTTGGCACCTGCTGGCCATGGGCGGATCCAGAGGTGGGCGATGAAATCCGCGCGCAATGGACCACGCAGATCACGCAGGCGACGACGCAGACCGGCACCAGCGTGGCAGTGGTCCCCTTGCGCGTTCTGGCCGAAAGCGACGGCGTGCTCGACCGGCTGGAGGCGCAGGGCCTCGACATTGCTGGGCCGCAATGGCGCTGATCGTCTTGCGGCGGGTGCATTGGTCGGTCGCAATGCGCAGTTCATCTGCGCAATTTGGTCATTTGACGAAACATTGAACGGTTCATCGATGCGCCTTTGAAATAATCATGCGCTGTGGCATCTTCTCTCCTGACGCCAGCGGTAGAACCTGAACCCCGCTTTTCCCGCGGCGCCTGATCGACCCATAGAGCCAATTGCACGAGTGTAGGGACTGGTGTTCGGCGCTGATGGTCCTTGCGATCGATCCACTTCGTAACGTGATGGAGAGGATGATCCGATGAATACATATACCAGATTCGCCTGCAGTACCGCCGCAGCGCTTGCGCTGCCGTTTGCTGCTCCTGTTTCCGCCAACCCTGCTGCCGCTGGCAAAAGCTCGCAGGAAATTGTCGTCAACCCACAGGCCGCGATGAAGGATTGGCAGGCCGAGACTACAAAAGATCTCAATCGGGCGCTGGCCCGCGCGCCGTTGCCTCGAAAGATCGTGCCCAACAATGCGATCGTGCAGGTTGCCTTTACGCTGGGAGCAGACGGCAAGGCTGACAATATCGAAGTGGTTAATGGCAACGGCAACTGGGCCGCACGCAAGACTGCGGTCCATGCCGTGAGGCGGCTGGATAACCTCGCCTCGGTGCCTGTCGCGAACCCGAAGTCAACGAAATTTCTCGCCAACGTGATCTTTGCAAGCACACCCAGGATACACGACGAACTCGCCGCCAAACTCTGGAAATCCGAAGCAAGAAGGATCGCCGCTTCAACCGAAGATGACAACACCATCGTGCTTGGCGGTTGATGCCCTTGCCGCCAAGGGCCAGCCTCTCGAGCCGATAAAGCGTGGGAGGCGCCCGTGCCGCGCCCGCAGCTGCCTCCAGTCCCTTTAAAGGCAGGTGTGGGTTGCGGCGCGTGTGCATGTGCGGCATTCGTATTCCCTGATGCGCCGGTATTCGGGCGCTTAGAGAGAACTATCACGGAGTCGCCTTTCCCATGCCCACCATCACCACGCCCAACACCGGAATCGAACTGTTTTACGAGGCGAAAGGCGATCCGTCGAACGAGACGATCCTGCTGGTGATGGGGCTGGGCGCGCAGATGATCCTGTGGCCCGACGAATTTGTCGATGCTCTGGTGGAGCGCGGCTATCACGTGATCCGGTTCGACAATCGCGACATCGGGCTCGGTGAAAAGATGGGCGAGGCAAGACCGCCAAAGATCGTGTGGCAGGTGATCCGCGCGCGGCTGGGCTGGAAGGCGAAGGTGCCTTACACGCTCGGCGATATGGCCGATGATGCAGCTGGCGTGCTCGAAGCGCTCGGCGTTGCTAAAGCGCATGTCGTGGGCGCATCGATGGGCGGCATGATCGCTCAACTGATGGCGATCAACCACCGGCACCGCCTGTTGTCGATGACGTCGATCATGTCGACCACCGGCAATCCCAAACTGCCCCAGGCCGAGAAAGAAGCGATCGAGGCGCTGACCGCGCCACTGGTCTCGATGGAGGAGGCCGATCTGGTCGCGCATGGCATGAAGGTGCAGGAGAAAATCGGCAGCCCCGGCTTTCCCGCCGATCCTCAGCGGCGTCATGAAAGAGTGACGGCTATGGTCCGTCGCAGCGTTTACCCGCCCGGCCTGCCGCGCCAGCTGGCGGCGATCATCGATGATGGTGACCGGCGCGAGCGGCTGGCGGGCGTGACCACGCCGACGCTGGTGTTGCATGGCGAGGGCGATCCGCTGGTCAAGCTGGAGGCGGGCCGCGAAACCGCCGCCAGCATTCCGGGCGCGAAACTGGTGACCATTCCGGGCTGGGGCCACGATCTTCCGCTTGAGCTGGTGGACCGCTTGGCAGACGAGGTTGTGGAGCACACTCGCAGCGTCAGCGCCGCAGAGAGTGTCCCTGCCTAGCCCTGAAGCTCTTCGCAACCCGGTTCGGGACTCGTGCAAGGGCGGCCCCCACAGGCGCCGCATCGCAACATTCTTGCGATCAAAGGGTACAAAGATTCAAGCCCTGATTCCAATGATTCAATCACCGTTTTTTTCTTCACAGATTCAATTTGGGGGTTGCGCGTTCCACGACTCAAGCTTTCCCCACGCGTCGCGGTGTGTTGCGCGGCTGACGCAGCCTGTGGATCGTTAGAAACAGGGTTAATACCCCGTTGACCGGAATCCCACTCTGATTCACTATGTAGTGGTGCGGTTCGTGTGAGACCCCCAAGCAATGGTGATACTCTCTGGCCCGTGAGGGCCCGGATAAGAGAGGATTCGCCTCGATCTGCGGGAAACTTGCAGAACTGTTGAGATGTCGGCGGACAAGCCTGTTGTCACTGTGGAGGGGTACCAGCGGTGATAAAACTGGGGGCAAGCCTGTTGATGCTGTATTGAGAACAGAATTGGAACGTCGGGACTGGTGTGGCGTTGTAATTCGTGGGACTAAAGTGGGTATGAGAGATGGATTTCAAGGCGAGTGACGGCGTGCAAAGCGACACACATGAGAACGACACGCTGGATGACGCGGGAACCGGTGGGGCTCCGAAAACCCGGCAGGCCACGCGGGCGAATGAAAAAGAGAACACAGCGATGACTATGGACAAAACCGACGCGGGTTCCGACGCGCTGATCGCGGAAAAGCCAACAGACGACGCGCTGATCGCGGAAAAGTCGACAAACGACGCGCTGATTGCGGCAAAGACCGCAGAGGCGCTGGGCAACGCTGTTGCGACCGCCGCGAAAGAAGCCGCTCAGGAACAGGCAGCGCCCGATAGCAAGAAGGTCAATGACCGCCGCTTTACCATCGTCACCGATGATGCGCGCGATGCCAACCTGACCGAGTTTGGCAAGGAAACGCTGATTGATCGCTACCTGCTTCCCGGAGAATCGTTTCAGGATCTGTTTGCCCGCGTGGCCGATGCCTATGCGGATGATCAGGCGCATGCTCAGCGTCTGTATGACTACATCTCGAACCTGTGGTTCATGCCCGCAACGCCCGTCCTTTCAAACGGCGGCACCGCGCGCGGTCTGCCGATCAGCTGCTATCTCAATTCCGTGTCAGACAGCCTCGGCGGCATTGTCGGCACCTGGAACGAGAATGTCTGGCTCGCTTCAAAGGGCGGCGGCATCGGCACTTATTGGGGCAATGTGCGCGGCATTGGTGAGCCGGTCGGCCTGAACGGCAAGACCAGCGGCATCATCCCGTTTGTGCGCGTGATGGACAGCCTGACGCTGGCGATCAGCCAGGGCTCGCTGCGCCGTGGTTCGGCCGCATGCTATCTTGATGTTAGCCATCCGGAAATCGAGGAATTCCTCGAAATCCGCAAGCCGTCGGGTGACTTCAACCGCAAGGCGTTGAACCTGCACCATGGCGTGCTGCTCACCGATGAATTCATGGAAGCGGTGCGCGCTGGCGACAAATTCGACCTCAAATCGCCCAAGACCGGCGAAGTGCGCGCCACTGTGGATGCGCGCTCGCTGTTCCAGAAGCTCGTCGAAACGCGTCTGGCCACGGGTGAGCCCTATATCGTCTTCAACGACACCGTGAACCGCATGATGCCAAAGCATCACCGCGATCTGGGCCTCAAGGTTTCGACCTCGAACCTGTGCAGCGAAATCACTCTGCCGACCGGCATTGACCATCTGGGCAATGATCGCACGGCGGTGTGCTGCCTGTCTTCGCTCAACCTTGAAAAGTGGGATGAGTGGAACGGTGAAAAGGACTTTATCGAGGACGTGATGCGTTTCCTCGACAATGTTTTGCAGGATTACATCGACCGCGCGCCGCCCGAAATGGAGCGCGCGAAATACTCGGCCATGCGCGAACGCAGCGTTGGCCTGGGCGTCATGGGCTTCCACTCCTTCCTTCAGCAAAAGGGTCTCGGCTTTGAAAGCGCGATGGCCAAGGCGCACAATCTCAAGATGTTCCAGCACATTCAGGCGAAGGCTTCCGAGGCCTCGATGCTGCTGGCGCAGGAACGCGGGCCGTGCCCCGATGCCGCCGATATGGGCGCGATGGAGCGGTTCAGCTGCAAGATGGCAATCGCGCCGACCGCGTCGATCAGCATCATCTGCGGCGGCACCAGCGCCTGCATTGAGCCGATCCCGGCCAATATCTACACGCACAAGACGCTGTCAGGCAGCTTCATCGTGAAGAACCCGTATCTGGAAAAGATTCTCGATAAAAAGTCGAAGAATTCGAACAATGTCTGGAACTCGATCCTCGAAAATGGCGGGTCGGTCCAGCATCTCGATTTCCTTTCGAACGAGGAAAAGGCGAGCTTCAAGACCAGCTTTGAAATCGACCAGCGCTGGCTGCTCGAATTTGCAGCCGATCGCTCTCCTTATATCGATCAGGCGCAGTCGCTGAACCTGTTCATCCCCGCCGATGTCGACAAGTGGGATCTGATGATGCTCCACTTCCAGGCGTGGGAGAAAGGCATCAAGTCGCTGTATTATCTCCGGTCCAAGTCAGTGCAGCGCGCAGGCTTTGCCGGCGGCGTCGAAGCGGACAACACGGCCGCCGCGCCCGAGATCGAACTGAAAGCCGAACTGGGCGAACAGCAGACCGATTACGAGGAATGCCTGAGCTGTCAGTAACACGCGCAGCTTTCGCAGGTCGAAACCAGACCCCGCCTGGCTCAGCGCCCGGCGGGGTTTTTCTTTGCAGTGAACGCCGCGCACTCAAGGGTGATGGCTATTAACTATCCAGCAAATACTGCATGATACATCCGCCCCATTATGCAAAGCCGCAAGGACAATCGCATCCCCACCAGTGCAGCCGGTGCCTATCGCACCAGGCTGGGCAAGGAATGGGAAGTTGAGGTCGCCGATCTTTCGCGCGGGGGGTGCCGTGTGGACGATCCCTCTGGCGGGTTGAAACTGGGCGAATATGTCAGTCTCAGCATTGCCGGCACCGGCCCGCACACGGCAGAGGTTGCCTGGCGCCAGCTTGACCGGGTTGGCCTCGAATTTGCGCGCCCGCTCACTGAAAGCGTTCTGAAACGGATCGCCGAAAACGACTGGGACGGCGCCGCGCAGGAATTTGCCAAGACCCGGCATCAGGGCTTCGTACGCCGTTTCTGCTGATCGCGGGGCTCCCGCTCCGTAACAACCCGTTCACGCATTGCGCGCGTTGCACTCGATTGCGCCCCTGTGTTGTGGCATAATGTGCGGCTACGACGCCTGCGCGATTGTCGCGTGAATCAGGCGCATAAGGAACGGGAAACCATGCATTACTCTTTGTGGATCGGGCTGTTCGGGACGCTGGTCGCGCTCTTCTTTCTGTTCAACTCGATCAAGAATCTGCGTCGCAGCAGCACCGGCCACGCCGCCAATGCCGGGCGTCTTCACATCGGCATGGTGGCTGTATTCCTGCCGGTCATGTGGCTGACAATCCTGTTGAGCCTGTGATCAGCCCGCCCGCACCCGGTTCGATCGACAAAGCCGCGCGCCTCGCGCTTGCGGTCGGCCTTGCGCTCATCCTCTCTGCCTGCGCGTCGCAGATCGATGCCGGCGTCAGCAAGGAGGCAGGCTCGCCCGGTTTTCTGTGGGGCATCTGGCACGGCTTTATCTTTCCGTGGTCCTGGATCGGATCGCTCTTCAGCCCCGATATTGCCGTTTATGCCGTGCCCAATAAGGGCGCATGGTACGATTTCGGGTTCTTCCTGGGCATTACCGTTTTGGGCGGGGGCAGTTTCTTCGGATCGAAAAAGGCGCGCGATTAGGGGCGTGCAATCAGGGGCTTACAATCAGGGGAGTGCTTTGGGCGCAAAAAAGCCGCGCCGCTTTTGCAAGCGGGCGGCTTTCGTGTCGGGTCATCGACACAGGTGGATCAGCGTGACAGATCATCGCTGTTGCGTTCTGCCGGGTTCCAGTCCTTTTGCAGCACAGGCTTTTTCAACGCACCGCCCGGACGGCCGAATGCGGTTTCGGCCGGGCTGGGATCGTCACTTTCCAGACTAGCTTTTTGCAGGCGTGCCCGGCGCTGTTTCGGCGGACGCGGACTGCGTTTTGCCGCTCGCATCCGCGCTATCGTCCCGCGCAGCCGCGTTTGCATCGGCATCGTCGGTCTTGCCAGTGGAGGCGTTATCCTCTTCGCGAAAGCGCTGTTCCTGCGGCCCGGTGCGCGTCGGCTCGATCGAATTGTCGGACGGCGCCAGCGTAATGTTGCGACTGTCCCCGTCAGGATAAGGGCCGGTGATCGGGTTCTGGCTGATATTGTTGCGCTTTTCGTTGTGCGCTTCGGCTGCGTGGTCTGTGTCTTTCTGTTTGGGTGTCGCCATGTCAGGCTCCTGTAAATTGAATGAAGGTCTACCTAACCTATGCGCGGGGCGGGGGCGGAGTTCCGAAACAGTCGCGCTGCACATGCCGGGACGCACCCGCTTGCAAGCCATACACGTTAAGATGATGCGAGCCGTGCAAGCGACGAGCCGAGCTGGCATCCCGCAATTGGCCCCGACTCAACTCGACTCAGAATTTGCACGGTTTATCCCCGCCAAATCATACGTGCTTGCCTTCGAATCCGTAGTTTGTTTCCCTATATAGGAAAGCCACTCCGATCCAAAGGAACACAACATGTCGTTGCTCGAAGCCCGTAACACCTACAAGCCGTTCGAATATCCGTGGGCTTACGACTTCTGGAAACGCCAGCAGCAGATTCACTGGATGCCCGAAGAAGTGCCTCTGGGCGAAGATTGCCGCGACTGGGCGCAGAAGATCACCGAGCATGAGCGCAATCTGCTCACCCAGATCTTCCGTTTCTTCACCCAGGCCGATGTCGAGGTGCAGGATTGCTATCACGACAAATATGGCCGCGTGTTCAAGCCGACCGAGATCAAGATGATGCTCGCCGCCTTCTCCAACATGGAGACGGTGCACATCGCGGCCTACAGCCACCTGCTCGACACGATCGGCATGCCCGAAAGCGAATATTCCGCCTTCCTCGATTACGAGGAGATGGCCGACAAGCACAATTACATGCACCAGTTCAGCGTCGACACCGATGAGGATATCGCGCGCACGCTGGCCATGTTCGGCGGCTTTACCGAAGGGCTGCAGCTGTTCGCATCCTTTGCCATGCTGATGAACTTCCCGCGCCATAACAAGATGAAGGGCATGGGCCAGATCGTCAGCTGGTCAGTGCGCGATGAAACGCTGCATTGCGAAGGCATCATCAAGATGTTCCA
>JBARXS010000001.1:0-6563 GCA_049647465.1 Erythrobacter sp. | reverse complement strand
CCGCGCCGTCGACCACGCCGGAGGAATTGCCTGCATGGTGGAAGTGCTGAATTTCAAGATCAGGATATTTCTGGTTGATCAGGCTGCGGAACGTCGTGCCATTCTTGTCGAGCGGAACGTCAGCAATCTTGGTGAAGGCAGGTTCCAGTCCGGCGAGTGACTCCATCGTGGTCTGGGGACGCGGATACTCCTCACGGTCGAGCACCACCGTGCCATCGTCCAGCGTTACAGGCACCACCGACTTGTCGAACCGGCCCTCGCCAATCGCTTCGGCGGCGCGCTGCTGAGAGCGGAACCCCACCTCGTCCAGTTCCTCGCGCGTGAAGCCTTCCATCGAGGCAATCGCATCGCCGCAAATGCCCTGATGGCTTTGCGGGTGAACACCCTGAAGACGATCATTGTAGCTGCCCATCATCGGCGGCTTCAGCCCGGCCTGCATCTTTTCCTTTGCCATCGCGCCGGTCAGGCTCATCATCTCTGTCCCGCCTGCAACAACGCAGTCTTCCATCCCGCTCATCACCTGTGCGGCGGCAAGGCTGACCGAGGTGATGCCGCCGCCGCAGAAGCGGTCCAGCGTCGTGCCTGATGATGTGATGTCATAGCCCGCATCCAGCGCAGCCATGCGGCCAAGGTCACCCGCCTGCATCCCGTCCTGGGTGGAGACCGACCAGATCACGTCATCTACCGTCGAAGTGTCCAGACCATTGCGCTCGGCAATCGCTTTGAGCACCGTGGCGGCAAGATGCTGCGGATGCTGCTCGGCGAGCGCTCCCTTGCCCTGCTTGCCAATCCCGCGCGGGGTGCGGACTGCGTCGATGATATATGCTTCGGCCATGTGGGTTGATCCTCTCTCGTTTTAGCGAATTGTGTGTTGACGCATTCGTAAAGCGCCTTCACCACTCGCACAAGAATTCAGTTTCTAATGAAAATGCTAATTTGGAGAGAGAGCTAGCATGAGCGAGACACAAGAAGTCCTCACAGATGTGCAGAATGGCGTCCTGATCGTCACAATCAACCGGCCCGAGGCCAAGAACGCGATGACAAAGGCTGCAGCTGAAGGCATTGCGGCGGCGATGGACCGTCTCGACGCCGAAGACGATCTGCGCGTCGGCATCATCACCGGCGCGGGCGGGACGTTTTGTTCTGGCATGGACCTCAAAGGATTCCTGCGCGGCGAGACCCCGTCCGTTGCAGGGCGTGGGTTTGGCGGCGTTGTCGAAGCTCCTCCGGCCAAACCGCTGATCGCTGCGGTCGAGGGTTACGCGCTTGCAGGCGGCCTTGAACTGATGATTGCGTGTGATCTGGTCGTTGCCTCGGCAGGAGCGAAATTCGGCATTCCCGAAGCGAAGCGCGGCCTTGTCGCGGCGGCTGGCGGCGTGATGATGCTGCCTGACCAGATCCCCGAGCGGATCGCGATGGAACTGGCGCTGACCGGTGACTTCATCGATGCGCCCCGTGCCTATGAGCTGGGCATGATCAATTCCGTAACCGAGGGTTCGGCGCTGGAAGGGGCGATGGCGCTCGCGGCCAAGATTGCGGCGAATGGACCTTTGGCAGTCAAAGTGTCCAAGCAGATCATCAAGGAATCGCGCGGTTGGGCGATGGAAGACCGATACAAGAACCAGGCCAAGCTGATCGCTCCGGTATTCGTTTCCGAAGACGCCCGCGAAGGCGCAGCCGCCTTTGCCGAAAAGCGCGCACCAAACTGGAAGGGCAAGTAAGATGCCGGTTATTGACGTTCCCCAGCCCGCCTTCATGGAAGAGGAAGAGATCGCGATCTTTGCTGACGCAGTCGGTAAATTCTATCAGGACAAGGCCCCGCAAAAGCGGATCGAGAAATGGCGCGAAGATGGCCAGGTTGAACGGGAATTCTGGCACGAAGCGGGTGCCGCAGGGCTTCTCGGCGTTTCCGTGCCCGAGGAATATGGCGGCCATGGCGGCGATTTCCGGCATGATATGGTGGTGATCGACCAGCAGGCAAAGAACGGCGTCGAAGGTTTTGCAGCCAGCCTGCACAACACGATCATCCTGCCCTATCTGGTGCGTCACGGGACCGAGGAGCAGAAGCAAAAGTATCTGCCCAAACTCGTCACCGGCGAACTGGTCAGCGCGATTGCGATGAGCGAGCCCGATGTCGGATCGGACCTGCAAAGCATCACGACAACCGCACTGAAGGATGGCAACGGGTACCGTCTGAACGGGTCAAAGACCTGGATTTCAAACGGCCAGACCGCCGACTTCATCATTGTCGTTGCCAAGACCGATCCCAGCGAAGGGCACAAGGGTATCTCGCTCATGCTGCTCGAAACCGAGGGCGCAGAGGGCTTTCAGCGCGGCAAGAAGCTCGACAAGGTTGGCCTTGATGCACAGGACACATCAGAGCTGTTCTTCGACAATGTGTTCATTCCGGGCGACAACATCCTTGGCGGAGTGGAAGGCAAAGGCTTTTACCAGCTGATGGGAGAGCTGCCGCAGGAACGCCTTGTGATCGCCATGGGCGCGATGACCGGGATTGAGAAAGCTCTCGATGTAACGGTCGAATACGTCAAGCAGCGCAAGGCTTTTGGCAAGACGATCTGGGACTTCCAGAACACGCAGTTCACGCTTGCCGATCTGAAGGCGCGCGGAACAGCCGCCCGCGTCTTCGTCAACGATTGCATTGCCAAGTTGCTCGAAGGCGAACTGGACGTGGCAACCGCCAGCATGGCGAAATACTGGGTGACCGAGCTGCAAAGCGAAGTGGTCGACAAATGTCTGCAATTCCACGGCGGCGCTGGCTACACCAATGATTACGTCATCGGACGGATGTACCGTGACACACGCATCGCGCGGATTTACGGCGGATCGAACGAAATCATGAAGATGCTGATCGCGCGTTCCATGTAGTTTCGCAGCCCCATCCGGGGCTGTTTGGGGTGCGGACCCGCAGCGCAGCGGAGGGAACAGCACCGAGGATGAAGCCGCGGACGCGGTTTCCCACTAAAAAAGGGCGGCCCGGTTTCCCGAGCCGCCCCTTTTCGTAGCGTAGGCTCTGATCAAAACTTGGCGCGGACAACCACTCCGTAAGTGCGCGGCTGGAGCGAGAAGGCCGAACGCGAATTCGCCGCACCGCTGCCACGCAGAGTGGTGTTGAAAGTCACCCCGCGAACCACATTGTCCGTCAGGTTGTTGACAAAGCCCTCGATCGAATAGGCCCCGTCATTGAACCGCAGACCGGCGCGCAGGTTGATGAACTCCTGACCGTCCTGCACGTCAGCGATAATGAGAGGCGCTGCATCAATCGCGGCCTGCACTTCAGCTGCGGTAGCCCCGGGCGCCACCGTGGGCGGAACAATCGCCTGCGTGGATGTGCGCTGATCACCTTCCAGACGGATCTGGCCCGCTGCGAAGAAGTCGATTCCATTGCCAATGGGCGTCTCGTAATTGGCGCCCATGATGCCGATGACACGCGGGGCATTGGTCAAATCATTGCCGCATAGCGAAGCGATTGTCACATTGGTATCCTGAGCACCCGCACAGTCAGTCGGATAACTCGCTTCGAGAATTGTCGCGGAGGCCGTGATCGAGAGATTGTCGCTCACACGCCAGAGACTTTCGATCTCGACGCCGCTCGATTCCGCAACCGGTACGTTGAAGGTTTCAAACGCGGTGCCAGTGAACTCGAGCACCTGGAAGTTCTGGAACTCCTCAATGAACGCCGCGATATTGAGTGTCAGAGCATCATCAATCAGACGGCTCTTAAAGCCGATTTCGTAAGCGTCGACTTCTTCGGAAAGGAATGTCGGGCTCGCACCGGCGACCGCCGCCGTCGTATCAAGGTTGATACCCCCGGCCTTAATGCCGTGAGTGAAGCTGGCATAGACGTTGATCGGTGCATTCTGGAATTCATACCCAAGACGCACGGTGTAGATCAGTTCTTCGTCTGTGAAAGTATCCTGGAATGTCTCGACAAGTGGGAATGCACCCACCTGCGGAAGATCCGCCGGAGCTGCAAACCCGAAGCAGCCGAGCGCGAACACACCATTCGCCAGCGGAGCAGGCACAGCGCCCGCGCCAAGCGCGGCGAGGGTGCCGGGACATATCTGGTTGTTGGTTTCGGTTTGCGTGAAACCACCATCCTTTTCTTCCCAGACATAGCGCGCGCCAAGTGTCAGTTCGAGACCATCGACAATCTCAAGCGTATTTTGCGTGAAGATGGCGTAGCTTTGCGCACTTTGCTGGAAGCGGTTGACGGTGCGCGTGCCATCCGGGTTTGCGCCCGAGAACAGCTGAATAGGCGCCGGGCCAGCCAGACCGCCAAAGATCGCTCCGACGTTTGCATCGTAATCTGAACCCAGAAGGAAGGTGGACGATGAATCAATCCTTTCGTCGGAGTAGAAGCCGCCCAACATATAATTCAGCTTTCCGCCAAACGTCTCACCCTGAATCCGCAATTCAGCGGTGAAGGTCTCAATCTCCCCATCGATCCCGACATTGAAGATATCATTCGCGGTAAAATCTGAGTCGTAGAATTCCTCGTTCTCGAACTTGCGATAAGAGCCGATGAAGATGATGTCTGCGCTGTCGGACAGAGGGAATTCCAGTTCGCCCGTCACGCCATAATTGTCGATATCGGCCTGCGGTGCGAAATTGGCGGACACCACCCGGTTATTAAGCGCCTGGCGAAATTCGGTCTGGCCAAACGGGTTGTTGGAGACGAGTGGCTGGCCATTGCCACCGTTCGCACCAAGCCCGACCGCCTGATAGGCGCCCGCCGGCACCAGCGGCGTTTGGAAAAGCTCGATGGCGCCGCAGCAGCTTGATGTGGAATTCGAGAAGTCAGCGATCAAACGGCCACGCAGACCGCTATCGGATTCAAAGCCCAACTGTGCCCGGACCAGATATTGATCAACATCGTTGGTATCGCCGATGACTGCTCCCGTTTCGTCAACGACATCAAGAAAACCGTCGCGCTGGCGGAATGCCCCCGTCACGCGCAAAGCGAGCGAGTCTTCGGTAATCGGAACATTGATCGCGCCTTGCAGGCTGACCTCGTTGAAAGCTCCGTAACCCGCATTCACGAAGCCGCCGAGTTCGCCTAGCTCAGGACGTTTGGTCGTCACGTTAAGTGCACCCGCAGACGTGTTGCGACCGAACAGCGTGCCCTGCGGCCCGCGCAAAACCTCGACCCGTTCGATGTCGACGAATTCATTGAGCGCAACTCCGGGGCGCGACTGATACGCGCCGTCGATAAAGATTCCGACTGCGCTTTCGAACCCGATATTGTTCGATGTGGTGCCGACACCGCGAATACGCAGCACAACCGAGCCCGACGCTATCTGTGCCTGGCTGGAGGTGAAACTTGGCGCGAGATCGGTGATTTCGCGAATGTTGTCGACGCCCTGATTGTCCAGCGCCTGAGGCGAAATCGCAGTCACAGCGATCGGAATGTCCTGAACATCCTGCGCACGCCGGGTTGCCGTCACGATGATTACGTCTTCGTTGGCCTCGGGTGCTTCGAGCCCATCTGCATCCTGTGCAAAAGCGGGCGTGGTAAATGCACTACAGGCCATCAGGCCAGCAGCATAGGCTGCAAACTTACGTGTCATAGGTTTCTCTCTCCACAAACCCCCGTTGCCTGGTTGGCAGGCTTTCAGGTGAATGTTGGAGACTATCAGGGGTTTGCGCCCTAGCAAGAGTCATAGGTCTGTTCTCGCGACCGTGTAGCATAAATGCCACAAAGCGTGCTGCGGCGCAGCATTATTGCGCAAGTGCAGCATTTGGCCAATCGACGCCGACCGGGAGCCGCCCTTTCTTAAAAGCCGACGCGCACCCCTGCCCAAATCGTGCGCGGCACGCCCAGATCAATCGCTCCGCCGGAATTTCGGGTCACTATCTCCTCGTCGAACAGGTTCTCTGCTCTCACCACAAGCGAGACCCCGGTAACCAGCGGCGCAGAGGCAAACAGATCAAGCGTCGTGGCAGGCGGCAACCGGTCGGTTTCCTGATCATCCTCAAACTGGGCGCTAATATGGCGCAGCGTGCCCGAGAACCGCCAACCCTCAGACGGCTCCCACGCCAGTGTTGTCGAGGCGGAGAATTCGGGTGTTTGCGGGGGCCGGTTGCCGTCCAGCGCGGTCGATGCTTCGTTCCCGGCAATGCTCGCATCGGTGTAGGCCAGCGAGGCATCCAGGCTGATCTGGCCCAGCACTGCGACACCGCTCGCCTCGATCCCCTGCGCATTGATCGCAGGCAGGTTCTGGCGCTGACGCAGATTGGGCGCGAGGGTCACATTGGCGATCGCATTATCCACCCGGTTATCAAAGGCGGTGATCGACAGGGCGACCTTGTCATTCGGATACCAGTCAAGGCCCAGCTCAAACCCTTCGAGCCGTTCATTCTCAAGCTCGGCATTGGCCTGTGTCACCACGGGGAAGACGACGAAGGGGCGGTAAAGCTCGTTCAGGGTCGGCAGGCGTATCCCGGTATAGGCAGCCGCGCGCAGTTCCAGCCGGCGCGACGCATAGAACAGTGCGCCCGCGCGCCAGTTCACCGCCCAGTCCGAGCGATCAGGGGCAATCGTC